>NZ_JBIWLW010000054.1:0-34776 GCF_044766385.1 Streptomyces sp. NPDC102274
ACGGCAGCCTCGTGGTTGCCGGGGCCATAGCCACTGGTGAGGGCAACCGCGGTGAACAGCCCGGTCTCCGGCTCGAAGGACGCATGCCCTTTGAAGCCTTCGCTGTGGCGGGTTCGGTTTTTATGGATGTGCCGTGCGTCGGGATCGACGGTGGACACCGTCCGGTCCGCCACCGTGCGCTGGGCGATGCGCCAGCGGCCGTCGCGCCCGTCGGAGTCCTCGGCCGGTTCCACGTCCTGTCCCGCGACCAGGGCCAGCAGGCCCACCGCGTTCGCCGCCCTCTCGCCGAACTCGCGTTCGGGCAGGTGTCCGAGCAGGTTGAGGGCGTCGGTGACCAGCGCGTCGACCAGTGCGGCGCGCGCTTGCTCGTCGTCCCAGGCGATCCTCGGCTTGCCCGGGTCGGTGTAGTCGTGCGCCGTGCACCACTGCTCCACGCTCTCCTCGCCGCCGGGGACCTCCCGGATCACCCGGCGGATGGCGGAGATGATCTGAGTGACGGTGTCCTGGGTGGCCACCGCATCGTCCAGCACGGTGGAATCCAGCGCCCGCCGCTGCTTGCCCTTGAGCACGCCGGTCGCGGCCACGACCTCTTTGACCTTGGTGAAGATCCGCGTCGGATCGGCCGAGTGTCGCAGCCGGCGTCAGCAGCGACGGATCGAACGCCATGTCGTACAGGCCGAGCCCGCAGGCCGCCTTCCACCGCAGGTCACACCGCAGTTCCTGGACCGTCTCGAAATCCGACAGCCCGTGCAGACTCTGCAGCACCACCGTGGCGGCCAGCACCTGCGGCGGCAGACTCGGACGGCCGTTGGACGAGGGATACATGTCGGCGAACATCCCCGGCGGAAACAGCACCTCCCGGTGCTCGGCGAGGAACGCGAACACACTCCCCGCTGGGATCAACTCCCGGCAGGTCTCCCACACATCCGGCCCGACCATCTCCCCGGCCCATTCCCCCTGCATGCCTACAAGACTGCCCCCGACCCAGTCGGGCCGGGGCCAAAACCCCAGATTTTCAGCAGTCTTCTAGCTGGGCGGCGGCGGAGAACAGAAGCAGATGCAGCCGTTTGGGCTCCCACAGCCGGGTCTGGCCGGTGAGAGCGAGCATCGGCATTGAGGCCAGCAGGTCCAGGGCGAACTGGACGATCTCCAGCCAGATCTGGTTCTGCGCGAAGCCGTGCAGCGGAAGGTTGTGCAGGCCGCTGGCGCGTGCGTTGCGGATGCGGTTCTCGCAGCGGGCGCGCTGGCGGTGCCGCAGTTCCAGCCCGGCGATCGCGGTGCCAGGAGTGTTGGTGGCGAAGCAGGTCAGGCGCATGCCGTTGGCGTCGGTGAAACGGAGTTGGGCGCCGGGGTGCGGGCGTCCTTTGCGGACGATCAGGCGCATCCCCTTCGGCCATTTTTTCAGACAGTGCCCGGTGATCTCGGCTACCCAGGCGCCGTCGTGGACCTCGCCGCCGGGCTCGACGGCCGGCGTCCAGGCCAATGACGGGACCTGCAGTACGGCGTGGTGGATGGCGTCGGTGATGGTCATGCCGACTGAATACGACAGCCACCGGCCCCGCGCGGTGAGCCAGTTGACGAACTCGTGGATGCCGCCGCCGGAATCGGTGCGGACCAGGGTGCGGCGCCCGCGCCGGTACTTCTTCGGCAGCTGGGCCAGGGCCAGCTGGGTGGCGGTGATGTGGTCGGCGAGGGTGTTGCTGCACGCGTTGCCCGCTCTGAGCAGGCTCGTCACCGGCTCACCGGCTCACCGGCGTCGCCCGCCCCGTGGTCGACGAACCCCATGATCGGATGGTGGCCGAACGTTCGCTTCCAGGTCGCCGCGGGGTCCTGCTTGTCCGAGTGCGCGATCACCAGTACCCCGTCCAGGTCCACGATCACCTCGCCGCCCTTGTCGGGAGCTGCGTCACGGGCCGGGCCCAATCGCGGACTTGGGCGCGGGCCCGGCGGATCGCTGTCGGCGCGCGCTTCCCGCTGCCGGCGAGCGTGTCGATCAGGGCAGGAGACGGTCGGGTCGGAGGCCACCGGCCCGAACACCGCCGACTCCGCCCGCGGCACGCCGACATCGGCCAGGTAGTCCACGCTCAGCGCGACCGCAAGCGCCACATCCAGCAGGATCTTGCCCAGATCATGCACCGCCCCGCGGCTTGCGCCACGGCGCCAACGCCGTCGATATCGCCGTATATCCAGGCCGGGCTTGCGGACGGTCTCCACCAGCAGCACGCCCCGGCCTGGGAGACCACTCCACGACCGCCGTCCTCGACGCGGACACGCGGGTACGACCCGATACTCTTCTTCACCTGAGGAGTGCAGCTTTCCTGACGACGAACAGGACACTAGACAAATCCCATCGTCCCAGGTCAGACGCACTCCTCGCTTCTTTGATCAAGTATCGGACAGCCCACCTCGCGAAAGCGCAAGGCTAGCCTCGCCGTTTCGGTTGGGATGAGGCGGCGTCGCGGATCAGCAACTGTTGGGTGGCCGACGCGATTTTTGTATGTGGGCAGGGCGGTGTCCCGGCGCGGTGGTCGGGTTCTCCGAGGTCTTTCAGGTCGTGGGCGGATGGGGGTTTGCCGGTCAGCCGGCGGGCCGGGGCAGTGCGGCGAGGCGATGGAATGCCGTGGCCAGTTCGTTTCTCCAGGGCCAGGTCGCCGATATCCGCAGGCGCAGGCGGCGGCCGCCGCGGGTGAGGCGTGCGGCGACGTGCAGCAGTTGGTAGCGGAGCTTCTTCGGCTCGGCAGTGGCGAGTTCGCTGTCCAGTAGGAGGCAACGGGTCCAGGCCAGCAGATCGATCGCTGCGAGGCTGAGTTCGAGCCAGGCGGCGTTGATGTCGAAGTCGCGGGAGGGGAAGCGGCCGAAGCCGGTGGTCTTGCCGCACGGGATGTGGTCCTCGACGCATGCATGCCCTCGGTGACGGACCTCCAGGAACCGGGCGGAACCGCCACCGGGGTACGGGGTGTCGGTGAGGAACACCTGATGCCGCAGGCCCTCGTCCTGGTCGAACAGGGGCAGCTGGGCTCCGGGGTGCGGCCGCTCGCGGCGCACGATGATGCGAGTGCCGGCCGGGTAGCCGTCCAGATCGAGCATGCCGGTCAGCTCGGCGACCTCGGCGCCGTCACGCAGCGTCCCGTCCTGGTTAAGGGCGGCATGCCAGAGGCGGTCGGGCATGGCCCGGACAGCGCGGCGGACCGGCTCGGTGATGGCGTATCCGACCGGGAAGAAGGTACGGATTCCTCGTTCCCGCATGTCACGGACGTGGGCCAGGAAGGCTTTCGCGGATCCGGCACTGTCGGTGCGGACGAGGATGTCGGTTCCGTGCCGGTGGGCGTCGGGGATCTGCGCGAGCGCTTGGTCGAGCACCGTGATGTGGTCGCTCGCGGTGTTGGCACCGGCGTTCCCGGGCCGCAGCCGGCCGGACAGTGCCTTGCCGGTGTTGGCGAGGAAGCACAGCAACGGGTGGAAGCCGAAGCCACCCTTATAGGTGGGTGCGGCCTGCTCTTTCTCGGAGTGGCAGGGGACCGGCGTCGCGTCCAGGTCCAGGACCAGCCCGGGCAGAACGCGTCTCGCGGCCCGGGCCGCGGGTATGCCCTCACCGTGTTCGGCGGTCTGCAGCCAGGCGACTTCCCGGGCCTGGGCACGGGCCGAGCGCAGAGAAGACAGTGCCCTCTCGTCAACGTCGGCGAGCAGCCGCCAGGCTGTTGGTGTCGAGGCGACGGGGCCGAACACCCCTGCCTGGTCCCTCAGTACGGCCAGATCTGCGATGGCCTCGCCGCCGTCGGCGGGCATCACCGCCAGATCGGCGGCGATCCGGCCCGGATCATGCCGGTCCCGCGCGGCCGAAGCGGCCTGAGAGCGGCAGAGTATGCGGCACTCAGCCCGGTGGCATCAGCAAGATCCGCCAGCAACCGTGCTCCGGCATGCCCGACCACCCTCGCCCCATCGGCACTGACATAGACCTTGGGACGCAACCCGATACCCTGCACGTAGAAAGTGCCCTCCGCCTGGACCGACAGAACCCCTCAGCAAGGTTCATCGTCCCAGGTCAGGAAGGCACTTTCGCGTTTCCGCTCCAAAGCCAGCCGTCCCCAAGTGAAACGGCGAGGCTAGAGCGTTCAACTGCGCGGTCCCAGCGGTTGAACACCCGATCATGCTCGTCCTCGGGTTCGCGGTGAGCCCGACGGGTCGCGCGATCGCTTGGTCGTATCGCGAGGAGGTACAGCTCAACAACCCGGTGCCGCGTTCCTGTGTGAATCCGTCACGGAATACCGGCAGAGTTTGTTCTCGCCAGGGGGTTGGGCCACCGGTCCTTACGCGTGTGGACGCGGTGACGCGGTGGTCCGTCCCTTCGTCCTGGGGCCGTAGCGTGAAGGTACCTGATCCTCGGCACGCGGTTGCATGTCCCGTTGGTGGTCCTGACGAACGTGATGGAGGAACGAGCCGGACCGAGTGGACCGGCTCGATCAACACCTGCGGGAAGCCGCACGTCTCGTTCAACCACCAGAACATCCTCCGATGAATGCCCCTCAGGTCAGCCTCTGCGTGTTTCCAGGGCTTCCGCGAGGTTATGCCAGGCAACGGAACAATTCCTGGCCAGGAGGGATACCCTTTCTGCGCAGTGGGGAGGCAAAGAATAGGCGATCTCGTCATCAAGGATGAATGCCCTCATGAGTACGAGCAGCAGGCGACCGCGGTCATTCATGTGCAGCGACGGATCTTTGCTTAACTGTTTCCATGCGAGCTGGAGCTCCTCGGTGGAGGGAACGTGGGCTTTGTTCGCTGCCGAGTCGATTTTCTCACGGGTGGACGCTTTCGTGGCCGCGGTGGGGATGACGGGGTCCTCGCCTTGCCGGAGGCGTCGGCGGACGTCACTCACCGTGCCTACCGACAGGCCGACCTCGCTCGCGATCTCACGAAGCGGTGTGTCCGGCCGGGCCTTCATCAACTCACCGGCGCGTCGTCGACCTTCGGCGGTGCTCAGCGGGCGGCTCCGCCCGTCTCTTCCGATGCGTATTGCCCGCTGATCGGCGCCCACCGTCGTGTGGCGAATCTTGGCGACCGTGTGTGCAGAAACCCCGACGGCCGAAGCTATCGCCCGATCCGACCATGAAGGGTGTGCCCGCAGCACTCGTGAGGCTGCGGCGCGGCGGTCAGCAGCCGTAAGCGGGAGCCCGTGCGCGTTGTTGGCGGTCACGGAATGGACGAAGGCTTCGTCCTCGCTTCCCGAGAACAGAATTGCCTTGATCGTTTTGTCGCCCCGTTCCACTGCGGCTCTCAGCCGGTGCATTCCGTCGACAACCCGGCGAGTGACGCTGTGGACCGTGATCGGTGGTAACTCTTCCTCGACTTCAGCGATGAGCTGCACGTACTCCTCGTTCACTCCCTCGAGACGAGGTGAGTCGGCCGGCAAGATTTGCGCAATCTCCAAGGTGATAACATTGAGGCGGTCATCTGATTCTACTGTCGGACTGCTCTGATCTGTCAGTCCCGTACGAGCGTGACTAGTCTTCTCACTCTGCAGCATCATCACTGATCCCCCTCGGCGGATCGTCCAGCAAATACTTAGCGAGAGTACGTCAGTCGGCCCCGATATATCCATCACTTTACCTTCTCCCTGATGAAGCTCGCCGTGCTCTTGCGGTCTTCGCGAGGTGTCTGTATGGGAGGTCATCCCGATCGAGGTGCTCGGCATATTTCACCCGATAGATAACTCTTTCCGGAAGATCGACCGTGAAGGGGCTGTTAGCTCCCTTCGTCAGTGATCACGCCTGTTCCGTAGGTTTTTGGTACACCTGGCACTACTAAGGGGTGTGGTGCAGGGTCGTCGACGACGGGGGGCGCCAGCGGGGACAAGCCGGTGCGGGCGTCGCGTGCGACTGAGGCATTGACGAACGAACTTCTTCTCAAGGAGAAGGACTTGGACGACAGGTCGACTGACTCAGCAACCCCGTCCGCAGGACCCGCTCTTCCTTGACGGAGTAGCCTTCCGCCCAGGTGCGGGGTGCGACGGGCGGACGGGCAGGGCGCCGTCGGCGCCATGACGGTCCTGGACGCTGTTCGTGAAGTTCGGCCCCGCCGTCGCCGTCTGGCGCATATTGCTGATGTTGTGGCGGTGATGGAGTATCGGGCCGCGCCATTCTCGATAGCTGTCAGCCTCGAGCAACGTGTGCCGCCACCGAGCAAGTGGTAGCTCTTGGAGAGGGTTGCGGGATTTTGATCGATCGTTTAAATTTTCCGAGGCATTGGCGGCTGGCGGTCAGGTAGGAACTCAAGGATTTTCTGACATAAGGCGCATCAGGATGTCGTCGGAGCGTGCGGGATTGGCTTCTTATCTCAATACTCGAAAAAATCCGCAGTTTTCCTGGCTCTCCGGTCGGAAGAAAATGCAGCCATTTGTTTCCTGGGGAGGTGCTGCGTCCGTACGGGCCTGGTGGACCTTAGCTTGGTGAAACAGTGACGGCAGGGTGCGTGTAGGAGTCCTCGTACTGAAGAATCAGGTTCTGTGTTTCCTACCTCCCGGCCGGCAACCGCCCAAGAAGAATGGAGTCAGCCAGCGATGCAGGGCAATGATGGGCAGGTCAATTCCCAGCCGGAAGCTACAGTCCCCTCCCTTTTCGAGCGGCACGCGGAACTTGGTCCGGGCAGGACCGCGGTGGTAGCGGGGGACAGCACCCTGACCTACCGGGAACTGAACGACAGGGCAAACCGGATGGCTCGGCGGCTCCAGGACGCGGGCGTCGGTCCCGACACGCTGGTGGGGATCTGTGTTGAGCGATCGCTCGACATGATTGTGGGACTGCTGGCCATTTTGAAGGCGGGCGGCGCTTACGTTCCGATGGATCCCGGATATCCGTTCGAGAGGCTGCAGTTCATGATCCGGGACAGCGCTGTCCCGGTGGTGGTAACCCAACGTCATCTGGTGCCGGTGCTGCCGAGGGGTGAAGCGACCGTCATACTCCTCGATGATCTCGTCGGCGTCGAGACGTATTCCACGGACAACCCCGCCGTCGTCATGCGGCCTGACAACCTCGCCTACGTCACTTACACATCAGGGTCCACGGGCACGCCCAAGGGGGTACTCGTCCCTCACGGCGGGGTGGTCAACCTGGTTACGGCGCAGAACTACGTTTCCATCACGCCAGAAGACCGCGTTGCCGCGTTGGCCACACTGTCCTTCGACGCTTCCACATTCGAGATCTGGGGGCCGCTGCTCAACGGGGCGACGTGCGTCGTCTATACGTTCAGCGGGGACGACCTGTCGAATCTCTGTGGTCAGGTTCAGCGGGACGCCGTGTCCGTTTTGCATTTGACGAGTCCCGTGTTCAGGCTGCTGGAGCCCACGCACTTTCAAGCCCTCTCAGGCGTGCACACACTTCTGTTCGGCGGGGACTCCATCCGATCGCAACTCGCGGACCAGGCGAAGGAATCGTTTCACGGCAACCTGATACACCTGTATGGGCCTACGGAGGCTACTGGCTTCGCCACGTTCTACGCTGTGCGCTCCACGGCGGAGCCCTCGCCGAGCGTGCCGATCGGCCTGCCGATCAGCAACGCGCATCTGCTGGTTCTGGGGCCGGGCAGAATCGCTGTGCCGGATGGGCAGGCGGGGGAGCTGTACATCGGCGGACGCGGGGTGACGCGCGGTTACCTCAACCGCCCTGAGCTCACGGCTGAGCGCTTCGTGCCAGGCACTGCGGACGGTGCCGGATCCTTGCTGTACCGCACCGGTGACCTCGTGCGGCGTGACGCTGACGGTGTATTGCACTTCCTGGGCCGACTCGACCGACAGATCAAGGTCCGCGGCTACCGAATAGAGCTGGGTGAGATCGAGAGCGTCCTCGCACGACACCCGCTGGTGGACGATGTGGTGGTCGTGGCACGGGGTGACGCGATGGGTGACAAGCGGCTCGATGCCTATGTGGTCCCCACGTACCGAAGGACTGCCGGGAGGCCGGGCGAGGCTGTGCCGGCGCCCGCTGAGGCTGTCGTTTCCGAGCACTCCTCGCGCGAGGACGACCTGAAGCTCGTGACCGACCTGCGTCGGCATGTCCTGGAGGTGATGCCGAAGTACCAACGCCCAGCCTCCCTCACCGTGATCTCGGCCATCCCTCTCACCGCGAACCTCAAGCTCGACCTGGAGAGGCTTCCGAAGCCGTCAAGGGAGCGAGGGCTTGTCCAGGACCACCAGGTGGCCCCACGTACCGATGTAGAGGCGACGCTGACCGGTCTGTGGGGCGAGATGCTCGGGCTGGACAACGTCGGGATCGACGACAACTTCTTCGATATTGGTGGCGATTCCATCACGGCAGTGCGGATGGCCGCATCGGCACGGAGTAATTTTGGGATTCGGGTCACGTTTCGTGATTTTCTTAAGTTTCCCACGATTCGTGAGCTTGCTGCGGTGACGTCGGCAGACCGTTCCTAGCCTTTCCTGTCAGCCCGAGGTTTCTCTGCTTGCCACACTAAGGATGACTAAACAGGTGTCGTCCCTATTGTCCTATGTGTATCTGACCCGCGACGAGGTGTGAAGGATGAATAACGGCGAACCGGTCACCGCTCCCATGACCAGGGCACAGAAGTTTCAGTGGTACCTTGAGAAAGGATTGGCCGAAGGGCTCCGGCAGCTTCCCGTGTCGATGAACGAGACTGCGGTCCGTCAACTGATGAGCGGGTTGGAAAATCGATTCGAGATCCTGCGCACGTCGCTTGACATTGTGGATGGTGAACTGCGGCAGAAGGTCCATGACACGGGTTCTCCTCTGCTAGTGATAGACGTCGCGCGTGAGCCAAACGTCCAGCGGTGCATGGCGCGTCTCGTGGACGATTTTAAGGCGGAGAGGCATGGGCGTGTCGGCCGGTTCCTGGTGCAGTTCTACCTGCTTCGTGACGAGAAGCGGAATTGGCTCGCTGTGGTCGCGGACAATGCGGCGATGGATGCAGGTTTCCATAGCGTGGTCGACGAGCAGATAACCCTGATACTGGCCGGGGGATCGGATACCCACTCGGATGGCCTGAAAGGAGAGCAAGGCATCCAGCCGGCCGCAATGGCCCGACGGGAAAACGGTCCGCATGGAGAAGCTGAGCGATCCGCGGCGCGTGAATACCTTCGGCATCACTTCGTTGTCGCGCCGCCGCAGATGCACTGTACCCGGCCTTCCGACGGCAGGAACGAAGGCCGGTTCTATCGGAGCACGCTTACGCTGAAGGGTGCGGACGATGCTTTCGCCCGTCTCATGTCCAGCGCCGAGTTGCTGCCCTCCGCGCTTATCCTGGCGGCGTTTTCGCAACTGATGTGCTGGCGTGGTGACGTAGATGCATGTTCTATTAATGTGTCGTTGGACAATCGTCACAACGCGGAGCTCCGCCACGTACGGTGTGCCACCGCTCAGCGTTCCCCGGTCAAGCTGTTGATGGGGAGCGGGGGCTTGCTTGCCGCTGCCGAGGAAGCGCAGCAGACTCTGTCTCAGGGGCATCCCGCCTACGGCAGGTATGACCCTTTTGATCTCATCCGGGAGAAGGTTGAGGCTCAGCATCGGCGCGGCGTTTGCCTGGGCACTGATCTCGCCTTCAACTTCATACCTCCACCTCAGGGTTGGACAGAACTCATTCAGGCGGGCGAGCGTGAGGTTGCGGACGACTCGTCCCACCGTGTCGCCGCAGACGTCTCCTGGGAGACGACGAATGAGATCTCCTACGAGTACGGAGTCAGCCTGTCGGTCAGGTGGTCCGACCCGCAGACGGCCCGACTGTCTGTTCACGGCGACTCGGACGTCATGGCGCCCGAGCAATGCGTGGCCTTGCTGCGCGGCATCGAACTCGTGCTGGAACGGGCCGCAGCGAATCAGGACTGCTACGTTGAACAGATCGCGAGCGAGGTCGGTCTGCGCCGACTGTCTCGGTCCCCGCACGAGAAACGCGTCCACGGCGGATGGGCCGACCTCAAGGCGATCGGGGACCGGTTACGCGGCATAGGCGACGTGGAAGAAGTGGAGCTGATTTCCGGTTTCGACGGGGTGGTCGATGTTGCGCGGCTGACGGCGCGTGTCACGGTGGCCCATGGAGCGGCGACAGTTCCGCTCGACCTCCGCGAAGAGCTTCTCACGGCCGTGGAAACAGGGGAAATCCTGGTGGCACCGGACCGGTACGAGATCGTCTGTGGAGATTCGGCCGATGGCGGTGCCTGCTCGCGGGCTGAGCGAAGCGGAGACGGCCGAACGGTTGCTGGCCGTCCCGCGTCCACCGACGAGGAGTCGGCCCTCCAGAGCGCCCTGGAAGACTCGCGGCTTGTCCAGGAACTGGACTTGGATCTCTGTTACGTGCGAGCGGGAGGACGGCTGGACCGGTATCCGGAGTTCGCCGAGCAGATTCGGCGACGTGGTTACGTCTTGCCCGACTTTAGCCTGGTCAGTGGCATGAGCACGGTGAGGGGACTCGCCAGGAGGCTGCTTCCTCTCAGTGCGGTGGATAAGTAGCGGGGTATGACCGCAAAGAAAAGAATGCCGGACTTGCTGGAATTATGGAGTGTGGATGTCAGTCGATGAGAACGGGCCGGTCCTGTCCCAAGAGGAAATCGATGTCTTCTGGAGGGACGGCTATCTGCTGATCCGTGATGTGCTGACGAAGAGTGAGGCCAGGCACTTCGCGGGTCTGATCCTGGACCTTCTCCCGCGTGATCTCGGCATCCCGCGGCACTGGGAGGCGGTCGACGGCCGGTTTAAACCCTTTTGCACTCCCGGAAATCAGACCTTTGACGGTCCCGAGTTCATTCCGCTGTACCAGAACGAGAGACTCTACCGCGTTATGGTGCAGATTCTGCGGCATTCGCGGCTTCTCGTCAGGGACGGCTCGGTCGCCATCACCATGCGCAACGACACTCCCCACGAGAGCGAATTGAGTCAGGATCTTCACATCGACCCGGCTGTGCCCGAGGATGTGGACGAGTTTCTTTTAACGAACGCGGAAGTCGAAATCGGTGGCTGCTACTACTTCACCGACGTCGAGCCGGGCGGGGGCGCTCTCCATGTCGTGCGCGGTGGCCACCGCATAGTCGAGGAAGAAGCTGCAGCCGCCCCACGCGGCCGGCAACTGTACGACAAGTGGCGGAACATCCCCCACCTCCGGACCACCGAGGTGACCGGGGAAGCCGGATCCTTCGTCCTGACGCATCATCTGCTGCCTCACGCCGCTTCGCATAATCGAAACCCTGAAGCGCGCGTCGCTCAGTTCTTCCGTTACGCGAGGGACGACCAGCCTTGGGACGACGGTGAGCGGCCCGGCGATCGGCCCGCCAATCGCCTCTACGGCGACCTGCAGATCGCGGCGATGAGCACGCTCGGGCGAAAGCTGCTCGGGGTCGACCCCTGGTAAGGATCGGCCCCGTGCCTCCGGCGGACGTGCGGCGGCGGGCAGCGGCGCCCCGCCCATTGTTGTCTGGAATGCCCGTACACATCCCGTACGCGGTTGTCTCTCGCCTTGCGATGCACCACTTCCGAGGCCGGACACAGGTCTGTCAGGGACCACGGGAGCGCCCTTGAGGGCAGAGCCGACGCACCAGGTGGAACAACAGATTTCTAGGAGAACAGTGTTGTGACGACACACGCGAAGAGCGACGTTCAGGAACTGTCCATCGACCACGTCACGCTCTACGTCGAAGACCTCGAGACCACGGCACTCTCGTTCGCCCGGGATTACGGGTTCGAGACGTACGCCACGGCCGAGCTTCCGGGCCGGGCGAAATCCGTCGCCATCGGCAGCGGCCGTATTCGTCTCGTCCTTACCCAGGCCCTCCAGGACGATCACCCGGCCGCTCTGTACGTACGGCAGCACGGCGATGGGGTCGCGGACATCGCCCTGACCACGCCCGACGCCGAAGCGGCCTTCGCCGAGGCTGTCCGACGGGGAACTCGGCCGCTGGCAGAGCCGACCGAGGTGGACTCCGTGATCACGGCCACGATCGCCGGTTTCGGGGATGTCCGGCACACCTTCGTCCAGCGCCGTGAGGGTACTGGAGCCAGCCACCTGCCCGGTTTCACCTCTGTCGACGGCGGCTACAGCGAAGTGGACAGTGGTCTACTGGAGATCGACCACCTCGCGGTGTGTCTGGAAGCGGGCAGCCTTCGATCCACCGTCGAGTTCTACGAGCGGGTCCTCGGTTTTCGGAACACCTTTACGGAGCGGATTCTCGTGGGTGCTCAGGCGATGGACTCCGAGGTGGTGCAGTCTCCTTCGGGAGGTGTGACGCTCACCCTCATCGAGCCTGACACCAGCCGCGAGCCGGGCCAGGTCGACTATTTCATCAAGAACCACGATGGCTCCGGCGTGCAGCACATCGCGTTCCGTACCGAAGACATCGTGCGGTCCGTGGCCGCTATGAGCGACAGGGGCATTGAGTTCTTGAGCACTCCTGCCGCCTACTACCGGATGCTGGGCGATCGTCTGCGGTTGGCCCGGCACTTGCCCGAAGAGCTCGCCTCTTTGAACATTCTGGCCGATGAGGACCACGAGGGTCAGCTCTTCCAGATTTTCACACGCTCGGTGCACCCCCGAAGGACGCTGTTCTTCGAGGTCATCGAGCGCGTCGGAGCTACTACCTTCGGCAGCGGCAACATCAAGGCTCTGTACGAAGCGGTGGAAGCGGAGCAGTCGGGGTGACGGTCATCGGCGGCCACCGGACCGAGGGCACTCCCACGAATCTCGCTGACGTGAGGGAGAGGGCACGGAAGGTGCTGGCCCCCGAGGTCTGGGACTTTGTCGAGGGCGGTAGTGGCACAGAGTTCACCATCGCCGCCAATCGGGCTGCCTTCGACGAGATCGCCCTGATTCCGCGGGTCCTGACTGGCGTCATCGCCGCGGATACCAGCGCTCGACTGGTGGGAACCGAGGCGGCCCTGCCGGTCGCGATCGCGCCCACGGCGTACCAGCGATTGGTGCACCACGACGGTGAACTCGCTGCCGCCCGCGCGGCTCGGGCGGCGGGCATCCCTTACGTGGTGAGCACGCTGAGCAGTTGCCGTCTGGAGGACATCTCCGCTAGCGGCGCCGATATCTGGTTCCAGCTCTACTGTCTGCGGGACCAAGCCAAGAATCACGAGCTGATCGACAAGGCCGAGAAGACCGGTTGCCGCGCGCTGATGGTCACCGTGGACGTACCACTCATGGCGCGTCGGCTGCGCGACATCCGGAACGGCTTCGCGCTCCGCCCGGAGGTGTGGGCCGCCAATATCGACAGCGGCCCGGGTAGCGAGGCGCACCGGAAGGCTGACTGGGCGTCGGCCGTAGCGGTGCACACCAGTGCGGCCTTCGCGCCAGGGCTGTCCTGGCGGGACCTGGCAGACCTGCGACGCAGGACCTCGTTGCCCCTGGTGGTCAAGGGCGTTCTCGACCCCAGGGACGCCCGTGCGGCGGTGGACATCGGTGCGGACGCCGTGGTGGTCTCCAACCACGGCGGCCGCCAGCTGGACGGTTGCCAGCCCAGCATGCGCGCACTGCCGTCCGTGGTGGTGGCCGTGAACGGTGAGTGCGAGGTTCTGTTGGACAGTGGGGTACGCAGTGGCGTGGACGTGCTCAAGGCGTTGGCCCTAGGGGCCCGCGGCGTGCTTCTCGGCCGTCCCGTTCTGTGGGGCCTCGCAGCCGGCGGCGAGGACGGCACGGGCGAGGTTCTGTCCCTGTTGGGTACCGAATTGCGTGAGGCGATGACACTGACAGGCTGCGGCGATGTCGCGTCGGCGTCGGCACTTCGCACCGAAAGGCTGAAGACGCATGGATGATTCGCCGTCCGTGGATCTACTCACCGGTGATCTGCACAGCTCGCTGGAGGACCCGACCGTCGCGTCGATGAACTTCCTCAACGAAGTGACCTCGCGATATCCGGAGGCACTGTCCTTTGCCCCCGGACGACCGGTCGAGAGCTTCTTCGACCTAGAGGCGTTGCATGGCTGGATGCGTGCCTTCAGCCGCTACCTCGCCGAAGACCTGGGGTACTCGGAAGAGGAAGTGCGCCGGACGCTGTGCCAGTACGGCCGCACGAAGGGCATCGTCCACGGCCTTATCGCCCGTCACCTTTCCCGTGATGCGGGCATCGAGATCGATCCGGAGTCGGTGGTGGTGACCGTGGGCTGCCAGGAGGCGATGTTCCTGGTACTGCGCGCGCTGCGAGCGGACGCTCGTGACGTCCTCCTGTCCGTCTCACCCATGTACGTCGGACTCACTGGGGCTGCGCGGCTGGTCGACATGCCCGTGCTGCCCGTGGCGACCGGGGTGCAGGGGATTGACCTGGACGACCTTGTCGCCCAGATCCGGGCCGCCCGGGAGCAGGGCCTGCGCCCTCGTGCCTGTTATGTCATGCCCGACTTCGCCAACCCGTCAGGTCGCAGTCTCACCGCGAGTACACGCAAGGCGCTCCTCGACGTGGCCGAGCGGGAGGACATCCTGCTCCTGGAGGACAACCCATATGGAGCGTTCCACGGAGGCGAGGGCACGCCCCCGACACTCAAGGCGCTGGACACGGGCCGACGCGTGATCTACCTCGGATCCTTCGCAAAGACCGTGCTGCCCGGCGCCAGGGTGGGCTATGCGGTAGCCGATCAACGTGTCAGGACCGCAGACGGCCGTACGGGACTGTTCTCGGACCAGCTCTCCAAGATCAAGAGCATGGTGACCGTGAACACGTCGCCGCTGGCTCAGGCGGTCGTCGGTGGCGCCTTGTTGGAGCACGACTTCAGTCTGGAGCAGGCCAACGCTCGCGAGCGTGTGATCTACCGCGACAATCTCCGTCGGCTCGTGGACGGACTCCGGAGCAGGTTGGGCAAGGGATCTCCCATCAGCTTTAACGTGCCTACCGGCGGCTTCTTCGTCTGCGTCTCCGTTCCGTTCGAAGCCGACGAAGACCTGCTGGAGCACTCGGCGCGCAAGTATGGCGTGCTGTGGACGCCGATGCGCCACTTCTACCACGGGACGGGTGGCGAGCATGAGTTGCGGTTGTCCATCAGTTCGCTCACCGGCGCACAGATGGACGAGGGCCTGGACCGGCTCGCCGCCCTTTTCGCTGAACAGGCCCCTGTGCGTGCTGATAACCCCCGCCATCCTATGCGACCTGCTCGTACGTAGTGGCTGCGCCATCTTGAAGTGGCTGGTCAGCAGGGGTGGCGTGACCCCGTTTCGGGGTGCTCGTGCTGGTCGTGGGCGGCAGTCTGGGGTGTAGATCGGCCGGCGGGGTGGTTTTGCCGATGAGTTCACCGTCCTCGAACGGTCTACCAGCGGCACGACCGTTCTCGACAGGAGTGCCATGTCCACCATCCAGCCAGTGATCATCACTGCCGACCAAGACGTCCTGGTCGGCTTCTATACGAAATTGTTCGGCGCCGAGGAGATCTTCCGAGTACCGGCGGAAGGCCCGGCCTTCTACCTCGGCTTGCGTATCGGCGACACCGACCTCGGGCTGGTGGCCAAGACGAACCCGGGGACCGGGGCGGCACCGCGGATCCTGCTCAGCATCGGTGTCGACGACGTCGACGAGACGCTCGGCCGGGTGACGGCGCTGGGCGGCTCGGTCCGCGGCGGCCCCAACGACATGCCGTGGGGACAGCGCGTCGCCCACATCCAGGACCCCGACGGCAACCCGGTGAACCTCACCCAGCCGATCCCGGCTCAGTGACGCTGCTCCGGGGTGCTTGTGCTGGTCGCGGGCCGCCTGCGGTAGAGATCAATTTCCTGTAGTGGCCTCGATGTTCGTCAATACGAGCAGCGCGCGAAGCAGGTGGGTGGCGCGGGCGGGGTCAGTGCCGGGGCTTGGTGAGGATCCGCCAGTTCTTCAGGTGGGCGAACCCGCGCTCGACGGGCGCGCGTCCGGCGGCCAGAACCCGGTTCGCCGTCTTCTGCCCGGGGGTGAGCTTGCGGTAGCGGGTGGCCTTGAAACCGGTCACGATGACCAGGTCATCGGGGTCGTCGGGCTTGTCCACGCCGAGGAAGCCCAGGTCGGCGAGCGCGCCGAGGCCGGCCGCCTTGAGATGTTCGACGAGATGGTCGTGGCGGGCGGCGGTGGCGTCGTGGGTGTGGCCGGGCCGCGCGGCGGAGATCCAGATCAGGCGGCCCCTCTCGTCGGTCAGGGCGAGGAAGTGCAGGCCGTGACGGTGGTGCTTGCCGGAAAAGTGTTTTCGGTTGTCGCGGCCGGTGCGGCGCTGGGTGGCGATGAGGGTGCCGTCGACCAGGACGACTTCCCCGCCCCGCTTCGCGATCTTCTTCAGGGCCCGGTCCAGGCGCGGAGCGCGGGCGGCGAGAAGGTGGATCATCTCGTCGCGCCAGCGGCGGACGGTGGACTCGGCGATGTTGTTGCCGCCGGCCATGTCGGCCAGGCGCTGATCGTGGCGGAGCACGGCCAGGACGATCACCGCGATCTTCCCCGGCGGCAGCGACCGCCAGCGCGAACCTATCGATTTCAGGTGACGCCGCAGCAGGCCGGCGAGGTGGTTGACGGTGCTCGTGGACAGCGGCAGACGGCACTGGTAGACAAGGGCCACGGTGTCCCCGATGTGCTCTTCGGTTTTGCTCACACATTCCCAACGAGCCCCGGGGGCACCGCAGTTACGTCCGCCCCAGGGAACTGCGGGTCACGGGCGGACGGTGAACCGCCCGTCGGGACGCTTGTGCAGCCAGCCGCGATCGGCCAGTTTCGTCAGCTTCCCGCGCAGCGGCTCCAGCTTGCCCCGCACCCCGGTGTCCAGCCCGAGCGCCTCGCCCACCTGCCGGACCATGACCGGCCCGCCAGCAGCGCGGACGGAAGCGAGAATGCGCTGGTACTCCGGCGGGAGCGCGGTCTCGGCCATCTCCGGGGCGCGGTGCGGGATCAGCAGCGCCCCCTTCCCGCCCACCTGCGCGACAGCCGGCGCCGTCGCGGCCCGTTCGGCGGCGACCTGCTCGCCCATCCGGGCCAGGACCCGCTCCGCCGCCGCCAGGTCCTCGCGTTCGGCCCGTACCTCGGCCAACTGCTTGACCAGCTGTTCTTCCAGATCGTCCAACTCCGCGCGGCGTACCGCGATCCGCTCCTGCACCTCGGGATCCACCATGCGCCGGATCGTAGGGAGGAGAACGAGGCGGCGGACCGGAACAGGCGAACCGCCCTGCCCGACGATCTACATGCTGGACACTGCCCCACCACCAGCCGGAGCAGCCTCACCCGCCATCACACCAGAGGCCCTGACCAGCCAGAATCAAGATGGCGGAGCTTCGTAGATGAGGCCACTGAGGCGTTCACGGTGGACGACTCTCCCGCTGTCCTCGGCGATCGGTCTTTCGGCATCGTCGAGGCTGCCAGCGATCGTTGTCCAGTGATCGATGGGTGCGATGAGCGTTGTAGTGATCGGTGTATTCGTCGACGATCAGGATGAGGTCGGTGGACTCGTGTCGGCAGGAACTGAGGGGCCCTGCGCTTCTCGGACAGCGGTGTTGAGGGTTCTCCTTATGCCGCTGCCCGCAACTCCTCGTACGCGGCGTGGACTTCTGCGGGAGTCTTGTAGCCGAGTCCGGAGTGGAGGCGTTTTCGATTGTAGAACATCTCGATGTAGCGGACGATCGCCCGGTGGGCATGCGCGCGTGTTGGGAACGTAGTTCGGTGCACGAGTTCGTTCTTGATGGCGCCGAAAAATGATTCAGCCATCGCATTGGTGTGTCCAGAAGGCGATTGTGAGGTTCTGATGTAGAAGACGGAACGAACAGTCGCCATGCTGTTGTGGAGATGAAGGTAGGTCCTTCGGCATCGGCATGCAGGTGCAGGTGTCAAACCACCATGAGCTGCTGCGGTGAATGAGCCGTGGTGGTGAGCGTCATGGAAAAGCCGTACTGAATGCGGCAGGTGGGGGCTGAGAAGGCGAACGCAAGTGAACCGCTGATGACGTGTCGTAAAGCTTTGACGACATCAAAACCAGGGCCTCAATGCTGTCCTGGGACAAGCCAGACGGGAACCTGTCTACTGGTCTGGCGGTGTCCGGCATGAAGGCGGCGCGAGCTCAGTCCGGGCTTCACGACGGAACTGGAGAACTCCTTGACGCGAAACCGCGATCCACGGGTTGACGTGGCTTGCAAGAGGGAGAGGCGCAAGTGGTGAAGAGTCATGAGGGCCGGAGTACCGGTCGCGCGTCGGGAGGGCGGAACGTCCCGTAGTAGTGATGAAGCTTCCGTAATAGAGGTGGAGCGAAAGGGACTTCCTCACTACTACGAGCTGGTCCGCCAGCGCGCCTGACAACGAGTCACGCGCGCTTTCTCCTGTTCCGCACAGATCCCGCAGATCGGACTCGTGCCACCTTCACGCCGGACACCACCTGGCCAGTAAGCGGATCGCCCGCCAGGCTCATCCCAGAGCGCCTTCAAGCCCCGGTTTTGATGTCGTCCAAGCATTTCGACGCATCAGCAGTGGTTCGCTTGCGCTCACCTTTCCGATCCCCACCTGACATATCACCGGGCGCCTTTTCCTCCCTCGCTCACCACGACGGTCTTCAGCCAACGCAGCGGGAGGCGGTTTGGAGCCTCTCTCCGCAGAGCGATTCCGAGGGGCCAAAACCCTCATCATCTGTGCAGCACCATCTGATGCCTACCGACCTATCCGGCAGTCACCACCCGTTTAGGACACACGAAGGCCGCCGCTTTTCCCAGGAACTCGGTCTTCATACGGAGTTCCCGGTTCTCGCGTTCCAGCTCGCGCAGGCGGGCGCGTTCACTGATGTTCAGGGCAGGCTCCTCCCCGGCGTGCTCTTGCCGGTACCGGCTGACCCAGGTGCCCAGCGTCCCCTCGTTCACTTGTATCTCTCGGGCGACCTCCGCGATCGGGCGGGACTCCACGACCACCATCTTGACCGCCTCGTCCCGAAACTCAGGACTGAACTTCCTACGCTTCTGTGCCACGTGCTCTCTCCGCCGTTCTGGACTTCGATCCTATGGGGACCACTGTCCGAGAACTTCGGGGCGCCTCATAGACGGCTGCCTCGCCGAGACCGGCCTGACCATCAGACCCGCCTGAATAACGACACGACACCACGAGTTCAATCTCAGTAGCTCGCTTCGTATTGCGGGATGGGTCCCAGGTTTGACAACGGTGCGCACATGTAGACGGCTGTGGGGTCGTAACTGCCCGAGGCGACCACTCCGGGATGTGCGGTGAATCCTCGAGCCGACCAGAACCCTTCACTTCCGCCAACCGCGACCAGCGACAGTTGCTCGTATCCGGCGGACCGCGCTGTCCCAATAGCGTGCTTCAGCAGCCGCTGGGCCATGCCTCGACGGCGGTGGGTGACGGCGACAACGATGTCGTGTAGGTGCAGATTGCGTGTGGTGAAACTGGTCGTCTCCACTTGCCGTAGATCTGGGTAGTGGTCGGCAGGGTACGGTAGGGCGAGCAAGTAGCCAGCGACTTGGCTATCGTCCTCCAACGCGAAGCACGTCTCCGGGGAGACCGCGGCCCGGGAGCGCAGAACCTCCCGTCCCTCGGACAACCCTAGATCTGCGTAGGTGTGGTACTCCATTGCCACGATGGCGTCCCAGTCCCCGGACCTGATCGGGCGCATCAGGATGTCGTCGCTCACCGGCCACCACCTGTGCAGGTGGGACGGAGCGGTGCGAAGCCATTGAATCCCACGGTCATGTAGCTGACGGCGTACGCCCCACAGGACGTGATCTGTACCGGGTCGCCCGAGGCTAGGTCCTTCGGTACCTGGACCATGCCGTAGGTGGGGGAATAAGCGTCGTCGCTGTCGCAGGTGGGCCCCGCCACAACTGCAGGCACTGTCCGTGCCCCGGCGTGTAGCGGGAAGGCAAGGCGATACCGCAGTTGGTCCATCTCGTACAGGCCATTGAACTTGCCGACACTCAGGTACAGCCACCGCTGCCGGACGCCATTCAATAAGTGACGTTCCGTCACCCGGACCACCCGGGCGTGGATTGTGCCGTGATCGGCCACGAGGTAACGCCCCGGTTCCATGACGACCCGAAGGTGCTCGCCGTGGTCCCGGCGCAGCTCCCCCAATCGCTCACGGAGTACCAGGAAGATCTTGTCGATCGGCGGGCGCAAGGGATTGCCCTGCTGGTCTAGATAGTGGAGCGCGGGTAGTCCGCCGCCGAGGTTGATGTGGTCAAGGACAATCCCGCGTTGGGCAAGGGTCGTCATGACCCCGCTGAGCCGCTCGAAGGCGTCGTGCCAGGCATCTGGATTCATCTGCTGAGAGCCCACATGCACCGAGAGGCCCGAAGGGAACAGCCCGTCAGCTCTGGCTGTCTCCAGGATGTGTACCGCGTCATCGGGAGAGCAGCCGAACTTGTGCTTCAGGCCCCACAAGGCCCCCTCGCCGCTGGTCGTTAGTCGGCAGAAGACGCGTGCTCCGGGGGCGTGGCGTGCCAGGGCTACTACATCCTCAGCACTGTCGGTGGCGAAGTCCCTGATCCCCAGGCGGTACGCGTCGATGATGTCCTTGTCTGACTTGATGGTGTTGCCGTAGTGAGTGCGGGCGGGCTGCGCGCCGACACGCAGCGCGTGCTCCAGCTCCGGCACGCTTGCCGCGTCGATCCCGGACCCCAACCTGATGAGGCAGGCCAGGACGTCATCGACTGGACATGCCTTCATGGCGAAGCGGACATCGACACCGGGCACTTCGCGGCGAAGCGTTTCGTACCGCTCCAGCACACCGTCTAGGTCGATGATGATCCGGTCGTCTCCGGGGTGCTGCTGGCTGACAGACGATTGAATGAGTTTGCCGGTCATTGGCTCGCCCACCGGGTCTTGGGTTCTGTGTGGTGTAAGGGGGTCACCCGTGCTGCGCGGACCAATTCTCCCCACACCTCCGTTAGTTCGGCGAAGTTATTGATGTCGTCGCGCGCCTCCTCGAGAAGGCACTCTTGCCGGGCAGCCAGCAGGTCGGCGAAGTCCGCGTACTTTCCACCGAGCCTTCGATACGCGGTGTCGATCCGGCTCAGTCGCTCCAGGTTCTCTGCCTGGTCGAGCCCCGTGCTCTGCCGGGCCAACTCAGCGACGACGGAGGCGCGGACTTCCCCCCGTTCATCGAGCAGGGAGGGGCCGACCTCTGACAGCCGATCGTAAAGAAAGTTGAAGTAGAGCATCGAAAGGAGGAACTTCACGAATCGGGTCTGGTATGCGAGGAATCCCGTGAGAGTCCTGCGCTCGGCGGTGTAATAGTTGACTATGTTGCGGTTGTGCACCACACCGGGCAGTCCAGCGTTGTACACCAGGTGGATGAGGAAGTAGTCACTGCCAATAGTGTTCGTTGCGGGGGGTAGCGGCACCCGGGCGTGTACGCCGTGGAAGGCGATGTTGCACATGTCCACCCGCATCGGGTCAACCAGGGTCAGCGTCGAGTGGTCGCGCTCAAAGGGCGCTTGCCCCGGGCCGCGGAAGGACTCCTCGACGAGCGACCGTTTCCGCTCGGTTGGCCAGTCCCTCGGCGCCCATAGGCTGACCACGTCGTAATAGGCACCAGGATCCGTGCGCGCCACCTCGTCGAAGTCCACGGACGGTTCGCCCACGAAGGAGCTGCCCACCATCGCTACGAGACGTTCGGCGTGCCCCTCGGCCAGCATGGTCTCCGAAACGGTGTCTGCGGTGTCCGCGGCCCGCCTGCCCAGAGAGGCGAGCTCGTGGTGGATGGGGAAGACAGTCTCGCCGTTCGGGGCAGTCTGGTAACGGCTGTCGGAGTCCCTTCGGTGCACGGAAACGCACCCAAGGGCGAAAGCGATAAGGAAGGCCCGATTGGTGCAGGCACCGTACGACAGCTGATCTGGCAGCATCAGATCGAGAAGCAGGTGTGGCTTCGCAATGTCGGTGCTCCCGACCACTCGTTCCAGGAAGTTGCGTTGCTCGCTCTCGCTCAGATGATGTGTGGTGAGGCGGGAGTGTTCGGGAAGGGCGCGTATGGTCTCGGCATGCTCAGCATGCACCGAGGTGTCACATGAGTCGAGCACCAGAAGGTGGACCTCGACATCGAAGCGGTCAGCGGCGTAGACCGCTTCCCGGCCGAGGGCAGTAATTGTCTCTGGACACGCCCGGTTGGTCGGAAGGGTCAGGCAGATGCGACGCATATCTCCTCCCGGCCAGCCCCGTTGATGTCGTCCGCGTGCCAGGGCTTCAGGCCGAGGAGCTTCTCTCCGAGTTTGGTGAGGGTGGCCGGCCCGTATCGCTCGGACTCGGGTTGCACCGGATCGCCTAGCAGAGTGCCGTTCCAAGTTGGCGTGGTGAGGTGGCGCCAGGAATCGACGCGCGAACGGCGTAGTTGCGTGTGGCTGTCGAGGGCAGGCATCATCGATAGGTACTGCACGGCTCGCGCCCCGTCTCGTGCCAGGTTGGGGGCGACGCCGTGGGCCAGGTGACCGTTGAAGATCAGCAGGTCTCCGGCTTTCAGGTCTGGCCGAATCACCGGTAGTTCCTTGCGGTCGATGGCCGGCCGGATCGGGTCGCGGTCGTCCGGCTGGAGCGCCGCCCAGCGGTCGAACGTGCGGAAGAGCTCAGGGCAGCACTGAAAGCCGCCATGCTGCGCGATCGTGTCATTAAGTGCGATGATCCCTTGGACCCGTTGCGGGGGTATACCCAGGGTGGTGTCGACGTCCCAGTGCAATTCGATGTCAAAGCCGCGCTCACGGTACTCGATCAGGGATCGGTCACGGGTCTTGATGTTCGGGGGGTTCAGGTTCAGCCGGTCCAGCGTCACCCACAACTCTGCGCAGTCCCACACGTCAACGAACGCGTCGTATACGCGCCGAGTCTGGCGGCTGTCCCAAAGTAACTGGTGGTGGTACGCCTCGACGAACCCGTAGATGTACAGCTCCTGTTCGAGGTCGGAATGGTACTCGCGTTCGGCGTACCAGGTCTCTGGGCGGCCTTGGGAGAGGCCTTGGAAGTCCCAGGTGAAATCCAGCAGACGTTGGGCTGCCTCCGGAGCGATTGCCTGCTTGACCACGACATAGCCGTAGGTCTGCCAGAACGTGAAATCCTCCGCAGATAGCACTCTGAGGGGCTGTGCCTTCTGCAGGTCACGCAGCCGGGAACGCGCCAGGTATGTTTCGCCGTCAGCACTGAAGTAAGGGACATCCGAGGCAGCACGGTGCAAATAGTGATCGGAAGTGGGCATACGATACTCCAAAGTTCGATCAGAGTGTGATCGCTGGACACGGTCGCGGATCCGTCCGAACCCGCAGTTAAAGCACGGCAGCGGCACCGTTCTCGGCACGTCGCGGCAGGCTTCGAGAAGGGGCCATTGCAGGAGGGGGTGTGGGTGTGATTCCCGCGTTCCGAGGGTGATCTCCCTTTGAGTAAAAATGGACTGGATCAAGGATTATGTCAACCCGTGAAGGGTTGGGAGTAGGCGCCAACAGGACCTGTTGCAGGCTCGGTTGGCGCGCCGCCGGTGCGCAGGCGGGCATGCGGCACCCTTGTTCAGCTGCGTAACGCTGGAACGCGTCGTGCAGGTCAACCTCAACGTCGACGCACCCGAGCGACTGACCACCGGTGTGAGTTCGAGATGCAGAACGACTGGATCGCCTTCCCTCGCCGCTACCTCACCGAAGGCAGCATGGGCGAGAATTTCCGCGACACCCACGCCCCCAGAGGCAACGCTACAGCGATGGGGGCATGGCGATTCAACACCCGCTTGAGCATCGTTACTGCACTGAGTAAACCGTCCTGAACAGGGCGAAAACTTCCCCAAGTCCTCATGGATCGAGACCCATTGACAGTTTCCGGTAGTCACTCCTAGGGTCGAAACCGGTGATCAATAACGTGCCACAACTTTCGCACCTGGGGGTTTCGTGAACCGTTTCAGTGAGTCCCGAGATCGTGCGCCCACTGTCGCAGCCGGCAGGCCCCTGCTGCCCGTTGTAAGTCTCGACCAGGCCCACTCGCCGCAGAAGATCATGGCTCACGGCGCCCTGCTGCGAAAGTTTGTGGCAGGGGAAGAGTTCAAGCCAATCCACATGCGGATCGGCATCATGGGGGCCTGCAACATGCGGTGCAACTTCTGCAACTTTCACTCACCGAACGAGGAGCAGTTTTATGATCTGTTCTCGTTCAAGGACTCCATAGCCGCCAACAAGGCCATCACTCTGCTGCGGGCCTTCGCCGCCAACCGTGGCCGCGCTGTGACGTTCTGTGGCAGCGGCGAGTGCACCATCCACCCCGGGTACGCCGAGATCAGCCGCGCCAGCCATGACGCCGGACTACGCATTGGGCTCATCACAAATGGCTCCAGGCTAGGCCGGCCTGCTGTCGCCGAGGCTGTTGCCGCCACCCACACCTGGGTGCGCATCGGTCTGAACGCTGGAACCGAGGCCACCTTCAACGAGATCACCCGGGACCGAGAGCAGACCTTCACGTCGTTCATCGACAACGTGGGCGCGCTGCGCGCGGCCGCGGTGGCCGCGGACTTTCGTATCGGCTTCAACTTCGTGATCACCAAGCAGAACCATGGGGAGATTACGGAGGCGGCACGCATCGGCTTGCAGTCAGGTGCCCACTACGTGCGCTTTGAGCCCGAGTTCTACAGCGCGCTCGGCCACGAGACGATCGAGGCCGTGATGCCTCAGATCGCGGATGCCTTGCACGAGGCCAAGGCGCTGTCCACGGACTCGTACGAGGTGTCCATCCCCAAGCTCGACCGTGGCCCCATGGCCCAAGTTGAAGACATCGAGGGCGACTTCGAACGCTGCCATTACAGCCGGTTCGTCACCGCCGTCGGCGCGGACGGCAACCTGTATCCCTGCCCGCAAGTCCACCTAAACAGCCGTTACCAGATAGGCAATGTCATCGAGCAAGGGTACGCCGACGTGCTCGAGGGCGGCCCGCGCGCAGAGTGGGAAGCTGCCAATCCGCGCCGCACCGACCTGTGCAAGTCCTGCTTCTACCGTCCGCAGAACGAGCTGCTAGAGCACCTGCACCGCGGCCAGGTCCAGCTGGAAGAGGCGCTCAATCGCTACGCCGTCGAGGTGCCAAGCACATTGCACGCCGACTTTGTCTGATTTCACGTCGCAACGTCGCAAAACAGAGTATCTGACGCTAGGTCATGTCCGTGTTCGTTCGTCCTCAAGGAACCGGTCACCGAATTATCATGCAGAACAGCCATTTGCGTCTGCTCCTCGCTATTGAGCCGACCCTGCGCGCCTTGCGGCCGGGCAGGATCCGTCCGGCCGCGATACGCTCGGTTGTGCAGCGTCTGGCACGTACCGAGCAGACCCCACTGATCACCAGTGCCACCCGCGTTACCGTGCGCGATGGGTTGCGGCGCGAATACCTGACCCTCACCTCGCCGCTGCGCGGGGAGTTGCGAGCCGCTGTACTCGCGCCGCAGGATGCGGCACCTGGCCCTGCTATCCTTGTCCTTGGCGGCAAGACCCCGCGCCTAGAGCAACTCACCGGCGATGAAACAGTCGATCACCCAGACCGCAACGTCGCCGAGCAACTGGCCCACGCCGGGTTCACCACACTCGCCTTCGCATATAGTATAGGCGGCGCACTCGACGCTGCGCGACTCGCCGGACGTGACGAAGGGACCGTGCTCGCCCACGCCTTCGCGCTCACAGGCCGCTCCCTCCTCGGTGCTCTCGTCGGCGACGCGCTCAGCGCCCTCGACGTGCTGCGCGCCCATCCGATCGTTGACCCGGACCGTATCGGCCTATTCGGACACAGCCTGGGCGCAGCAGTCGCCCTACACACCGCGCTGCTCGCCGACCGTTCGATGCCTCTGTGCTCGGCTAGCCATCTCGGAAGCTACCCGTCCCTGTACGCGCAGTTGCTGACTGGCTTCGAGGGCGCGGCGCTGCCGGGCATCCTGGAGTATGCCGACCTGCCTGATCTTTACGCGGCCCTCGCTCCCGCCCCGCTCCAACTCCAGTACGGCACACAGGACATCTACCTCGACGTGGCAGATGCGCATGCCGCGGGGCAGGCGATCCGCCGAGCCTACGAGAAAGAGGGCACCAAGCTGCCGGAAGTCCTCAAGTTATCCATGGGACATGGCACCCACGTTGGCCACGCCAGCGACTTCTTCACCCGTGAACTAGCCGCCACGACAGGCGAGCCAGACGCCCCCGTGCCCGCCCAGCGCATCTTGTTCAACGTGGCAGATCGGCGCGCCATTCTGGACCGCGTGGACGACGCGATCGCCTCGGGCGTGCTCGCCCAAGGCCCGCTGGTCGCCCGCTTTGAGGAACTGACCCGGCCTTGGACCGGCACGGCCGGCGTCGCTGTCGCCTCCGGCTCCGCAGCCTTGGAGATCGCTCTGCGGGTCCTCGATGTGGCCGGTCGCACTGTGCTCGTCCCCGTCAACACGTTCTTCGCGACCGCGGCCGCTGCTGTGCGGGCTGGGGCCCGGGTCCGCTTCGTCGATATCGAGCTCGCTGGCCTCGGCCTGGACCCCGAGGCACTGGGTACCGCTCTAGAGCGGTACCCCGACACGGCCGCCGTGGTGCCCGTGCACATCGGCGGCATCGTCTCCCCAGCCCTCGACGAGGTCCTGGAGCAGTGCCGCGAGCGCGGTATCCCCGTCCTAGAGGATGCGGCCCACGCCTTCGGTGCCACGCTGGGGGGGCGCCCGGCCGGCAGCCTTGGTCGGTTCGGCGCGTTCTCCTTCTTCTCTACGAAGGTTGCGATCAGTGGCGAGGGCGGGCTGCTCACGGGCTCCGGGAGTGAAGACCTAGAACACGTACGGCGCTGGCGCGACCACGGCAAGAGCGCTACGGGATCAACCCTGCACGATCGCCCTGGTGGTAACTGGCGGCTCAGTGAAATGCACGCCGCAGTCGGCACCGTGGACCTAGAGCGTTTCGCCGCCACCCTTGCGGCACGCCGCGAGCTGGCTGCGCGCTATGACGACCTGCTGGCGGACAGTGTACACCTCACAGTCCACGCCATCCCCGAGGATTCGCGCAGCAACTACTACAAGTACCTCGCCTACCTTGACGAGTCCATCGACCGAGACCTGCTCAAGAAGCGGCTGCGCGCACGCCACGGTGTCTACCTCGCGGGCGAGGTTTACGACCATCTGCTCTGCGACCACCCGTATTTCATTGACGCTGCCGCGTCCGTGGACGCTTATCCGCGGGGCCGCTGGTTCGCGAGCCGTCACATCGCCCTGCCGTTGTACCCGTCGCTGACCCGCGCCGAGCAGACACGGGTGATCTCTGCGCTGCGCAATGAGCTACGGTGACAGCGGGGCAGATTCATGCCTTCCGCCGGGGCACCTGGCAGTCCTCCCTCGACGAGGCTCAGCTGCCAGGGGATCCTGGTGTACGACTGGCTTTGGTGCCCGAGGTTGTTGCCGCCGCTGACCGTCGCTGGTGGGACGCCGCCTTCCCTTGCCTGCCGCCGGCACCAGCCGACCGACGCGCACTGCTACTGCGCGCGCTGGATCTGTTCGAGCAGGGCGACCTCACCGTTGGCGGGCTCGGCTCGCAGAGCGGCGATGATTTCCGCTCGGCCCTGTGGCGCACGGCAGGCCTCCCGGCGCCGCTGGTCGACCGCTGGAGCGGCATGCTCCGGTCAGGATTGATGGCTCGTCATCAACTGAGCCTTGATGGGGAGTTGACCCTCATCTCGCTCCCCGGAAACACCTTCACCTGCCTTGCTGCTGTCCTCGAGCAGGTGCAAAGTTCGGACGCTGTGTGGGTACGCCCCAGCAGGCGCGAGCCGCTGTCTGCGGCCCGGCTGGTGGCGGCCCTCCTCGCGGCGGGCTGGCCTGCAGAACGGATTGGCTTCTACCCCAGCGAACAGCGGGCTCTCGGAGGGCTGATCCGGCTCACCGACCGGCATGTGATCTTCGGCGGTGTTGGCCTCGCTGCATCTGTCCGATCTTCGGCGGCACTCACCCTGCACGGCCCCGGGCGCGGCTGTGCGCTGGTGCCCGCAGGGGTGGCGGCGCGTGAAGCGGCCGACTGGCTGCTGCCGCTGATCGCCGCCGACTCTGGCCGCTTCTGCAGCAACGTCCGCACTGTCGTCTGCTCGGGCCCCGCAGAGCCTCTGGCCACCTACCTGGCGGCCACACTCGACGCAATCGACCCTCAACTGCCGGACAACGCGTGGCCGTTGGTCGCCTTCAGGCAGCCTGGCTCCGCCCAGCGCGCGGCCCGCTCCGTTACGGATCGGATGCGTCCGGGCGACCGGATTCTCACCCGCAGGCCGCCCGTCTTGGAGACGCTGGGAGGTGACACCTACGTGCTGCCGCAACTCGTGCTGATGGAAGACAGCGCAGCACTGTTCGATGGTGAGGATCAGCAGCACGAGTCGCAGTCGCTTATCGGCCACGAGGTGCCGTTTCCGTATGCCACCGTCGTCAGCGCCACCGGCCGGGACGCCGCGGCGATCGCGGCCGAAGCCCTGTTCGTGTACCGCCCGCCGTCCGACGGGGAAGCGCAAAGGGGAACACTATGACCACGTCATCCGCCATCCCGGCACCCGTGACTACCAGCACGCTGTACGCCGCCTTGCGTGAGCGCGTCCCTGAGCTTGCCGTAGACCTCGATGCCTGGACGCGCCGCATGATGCGGTGGCACTTCTCGCCCGAGACGGGTTCCACGTTCTGGGTCTCCCGCAAGGACGCCCTCGGCTTTGACCCCATCGTAGACATCAACGGCTTTGCGGACCTGGAGCTGTTCGGCCTGTTCGACAAGGGTGAGCTGCGCGCCGCCCACGCCCGCGACTTGCGACCGCGCGGCTACCACGACCGCCCATTTCGAATCTTCGAGACGGGCGGCACGACCGGCGCCCCCTGCCGCATCGTCAACGTCACCCGACTCAACTACGATGTCGAGGTCTACCATCTGATGCTCCAGGCGCGCGGCGTCGCCGGCGGCGACATCCTGGCGATGACCCCGATGGGCCCACATGCCTACGGGCACTTCGTCGAGGGCCTCGCCGACAGTTGGAACGGCGCCGTGCACACCATTGACTTCGACCCGCGCTGGGTGAAAGCAGCGCTGCGTGCGGACGGCGAAGCGCACTCCTACACCGAGCACCTGATACAGCAGACCGTGCCGCTGCTGACCAGCGAGCGCCCGCAACTCTTGTTCACCACCTCGCGGTTGCTCGTCGAGCTCGCGATGCGCCTACCCGATCCCCTGCACACCTACGGCCTGCATGCCGTCTGCACGGGCGGCACCTCCTGCACCGCCGCCGAGGCCCAGTTTCTGCGGGAGGAGCATCTGGCCGGCGTCGACTGGATCGACACGTACGGCAACACGCTCGTCGGCCACGCATTGCAGGCCGACGCGGTCGCGGGCGCGCCCGCCCTGCCGGACGACGTCACGCACTCCTACCACATGCCGCCCCCTTTCGCGGTCATGACGGTCGTTGACCCGGCCGACCCACGGCGGGAGGTGGTTGTCGGAGAGCGCGGCCGGGTGCGGGTCACCGCGCTTTTGGAAGACCTGTTCATCCCCAACCTCCTGGAGCGCGATAGCGCAGTGCGGACCGGCCCGCACCCCTGGTTCCCGTGGGACGGCGTGGCCGGCGTGCGCCCCTTCGAACAGAACGTGGAAGAAGCCGTGGAGGGCGTGTACTGAAATGGAAGCTGACGTGATCCCTGATGTCACGCTGTACTCCAACGGCGTGCCCATCCCCTTCACGCCCGATCTGTTTGCGCCCCTCAGATCCAGCGCCGAGCGCCTCAACGACCCGGCCTGCCTGCGCGAACGCCTCGCCTCCGATGGCTACTTGTACCTTCCGGGAGTCCTGGACCGGGCCGAGGTGCTTCGCCTGCGCGGTGCGTACTTCTCACTCTTCCCAGACTGCTATCTTGCCGCGGGAACCCGCCCGGAGGACGGTGTCTTCTCCGGCACCGTTCCTGAGAATCTGCCGGAGTACGGGGTGGCAGGGCATCCCGCGCACACCTTCGTGCGTTCCAAGGCGTTCGATCGATTCCTGAGCTCCCCGCGCCTGGCGGGCCTGGCCGAGATCCTCCTCGAAGGCCCCGCCAAGATGCTGCCCCGCCGCATCCTGCGCCACTTCCAGCGAGATTTGGCCCGCGCCTCGCGTGCTCATGTTGATCTGGACTACATGGACGCAGCCTCGCCCCGTGTACTCACTACGTGGATCCCGGTCGGCGACTGCCCGACGAGCACCGGCCCGCTGATCTACCTGGAGGGCTCGCACATGCTCTTGCCAGAGCAGTACGAGCCGTTGCGCGAGGTGACCGATCGCCCTGATGACCGGCGTCCGATCTCCCATGACCTAGAGGTGACGGCCCGCCACTTGGGTCGTCGCTGGCTCTGGACCGACTTTGCAGCCGGGGACCTGATGGTGCACTTGCCGCAGATCATCCACGCGTCACTAGACACCACAACTGACGCCATGCGGCTGTCCGTCGACGTCAGATTCGTCCGCTCGTCGGACACACCCGACTTACGCTGGCTACAGCCCTGGTCGGCAGACGACGGAGCATGACCCAAAGCCCGCAGCCGATCGCAGGAGCGCCGAGATGCCGTTCACGCCTCAGATGTCCACACCGCACAAGACTGTCGCCTCGCTCGCCGAACGCCTCACCGCGTACGCCGTCCTCGCGCATGACTTGGCCGTGCCGCAGATAGCCGCCGACTACTGGGCCAAGAGCGAGGACCACTACCGCGCGGTTGACGCAGCGCTGGCCGACCTAGTGACCTGGGCGCCCCAGGCCCTCGGAGCGTACAAGCAGGTGCTCGCCGACCCGACGCACACTGGTGCCCAGCACACCCTGCGCGAGCACCTCATCGACTTGCTCACCCACTACACCGACCAGCAGGCTGGGTTGGCGGACGTAGTGACCGAGGCCGATCGGCACATCTGGGTCGACTACCACCTTGGCGCCGACTACACCGCCCAGGCTCCCAAGTCTGCACTGGCCGTGCCCGTCACCCGCGCCCGTACTGAGGATTCCCAAGTTCACGTCGTCATCCCCTTCCACGACCACCCCGGCGGACTGCGCACCCGCAACCTGCTTGCCTGCCTGTATGCCCTCGCCGACCAGGAGGGCGGCCCCGCCTACCGGGTGACCGTGGTGGAAACCGACATTGAGCCCCGCACGCGCGCGGCCCTGGAAGGTGCCGTCGACGACTACGTCTTCGCCTACAAGGACGGTCTATTCAACAAGGCATGGGCGGTCAACGTCGGTGTCGTTGAGGCCGGCGCGGACGCCATGTACACCTGCATACTCGACGCCGACATCCTCGTGGACCGCCACTTCGTCGCCAGCAACGCCGCGCGACTAAGCGAAGGCGGCCACGGCACACACCTGCCTTTCCGCTGGTCTCTCTCCCTCGACGAGCCCTCTACGCAGCGCGCCCTCACTCTGCGCACCAGGGAGGGCATCGCCAATGTTCCCGGTTCTGTCCTGCGAGGCCTGCTCCTGCGTGAGCCCCCTGGCGGGTGCGTTTGGCTTCGTACAAAGGTCCTCCACGCAGTGGGCGGCTTCGATGAGCGGTACGAAGGCTGGGGCGGCGAGGACGACGACGTTATCGCGCGCCTCGCCGCAACCGCGCCACTGGTCCGCTATGACGACGCCCTGCTGCACCTGAACCACCCGCGCCCTGCGATGACTCGCGACGACGGCGCGCCGTTCAACAACCATATCGAGCCGCTGAGCTGGACGGGAGCTGACGGCTACGGCGACCAGCTGAAGTTCAGCGTGCCCACGGCCTGACGGGAGCCCCGCTCAACGCGTCGGAGCGGTTCGCCGCCACCAGGACGTCGTCGACGAGCGCGGCTTCGGTAACCGGACACACCGGAGGCCTTCCGTCCGCCACCGCCGCCACGAAGTCGGCAATCAGCGGTTTATGCGGGTTCTCCCCGGGGCGGTACGCGTCCAGGGGGTCCAAGATGAGCGAGCGGGCTCCGCCGTAGAACCCCATGCGGTCAAGGGTGGGCCCCTCGCCCCACTCGAGTCGGCAAATCGCTTGTAGGCCGGGCCAGTCGAGCTGTACGTCGGCCGTGCGCTCGGCGCCCGCATGGAACCGGTTGCCCAGGCGCGCCCGTACCTGATCGGGCCGCCCAAACAGCATCAGCAGGATGTCCAGTCGGTGGCTACCCGCGTCCGCGAGCACTCCGCCGCCAGAGACGGCCGGGTCGGTGCGCCAGTGCATCGGATGGTCCTGGTCCGGGTCGAAGGCGAGCCGGAAGCACACCTCCACCCGCTCGGGCCGCCACATCGCCAGCTCCCGCCGCAGCCGCCGCACCACGGGCGAGAGCCTGCGGTAGTACGCGACGCCGGCCCACGTCCGGCCCGGGGCGTCTGCGCCTGGCCCCGGTGGCCCTGCGAACGCGCCCGGCCCCAGAGCCCCCGCGAGCGGCTTCTCCACCAGCACGTGCCGACCTGCCCCCAATGCTTTTGCGGCCAGAGGTACATGGAGAGCAACCGGGGTAGCGACGTACACAGCTGTCCCCTCCAACAGGCCGATGGGGTCAGAGCCAGACGCCGCGATGCCCCACTCCCTGGCGAAGCACGCCGCGCGAACCGGATCGCGCCCCCACAAGAAGACGGGCTCTTCGCCGAGCGCGTGCAGGGCGGGCAACACCCGCCGAGCCACGATGTCGCCGTACCCTGCCACCCCCCACCTCACGGGATGATCGCGACCTTCAGCGTCTGGTGCGGGGGGCCATCGTAGGGTGCCTGCTCGGCGTCCGGGTACAACACGCGGCTCGCTGACAGCTGTTCCATCGCCCGCGGCAGCTCCTCCAGGGCATACGTATGTGTGAGCAGCTCTGACAGGAACAACTGCTTTGTTTGGACGAGTTGTTCGGCGACTGCCAGTGCTTCGGCCCGTGCGTTGTCCAGCGGTTCGGCCGAACTGTGCACCCGCAGCCCTTTGCGCTCCCACGTGACCAAGTCGACGGTCACTCGGGTATCCACGTGGTGGGTGCCGAGCATAACGACGAGGCCATTCTGTCGTACGAGCCGCACGCACTCGTTCAGCGTCGTCGGCGTACCCACCGCGTCGATCGCCACGTCGAAGTTGCCGTCCATGCTGAGCAGTTGCTGTGCCGAGCCGTTGACGCGGTGCGTGACGTCTGCACCCAGCAGGGAAGAGCGCTCCAGACGCCAGTCGTCGAGGTCGATGGCCGTGATGTGTGAGGCCCCACGCAGCGCCGCTATCCGCAGGGCCATCAGCCCCACTGGTCCCTGCCCCAGGACGACGACCCGGTCGCCGAGCTGTATGCCCCGCGTTGCGTGCACGGCCAGCGGCAGCAGCTGCAGAATCGCGCCCTGCGCGAAGGGCACTGCGTCTGGCAGGGCACCTACAGCGATCTCGCGGGCCAGAGCGAACTCTGCGTACCCGGTCGTGAGGGGCGTGCGCAGGAATACGCGCTGGCTGGACACGACCCTCGTAACGCCGGGCCCGACGGCCTCGACCACTCCGGCGATCTCGTGCCCGTAACAGCCCTGCGCGCAGTGATCGCGAAGACCGTGATAGTGGAAGTACGCGAGGTCACTGCGGTTGCAGACGGTGCAGGCCCGCACTCGCACCAGTACTTCCAAGGGGCCGGGGACCGGCACCGGGGCGTTGGTGACCAGCTGTATCTCGCGCCTGCCGACCAGCTCATACCGTCGCATGTTTCATCTTCTCTTCCGTGTGAGGTAGCGTGATTCTGCGGGCTAGGGGAGCGCTCGCGGCGGCGGCCGTGAGGGAGGCGACGAACACAGTGGCGAACGCAACGGCGTCCTGCCCCGCCCCCACATGAGCCGCGTTGAACAGCCCCCGGCCAAACCCACGAGCAGCACGCTCGACAAGTTGTCAATCCCCTCGGATCGTGGAGTCCTTCCTATGCAGCCAGCCCCATGGTGGGGCCGGCTCGGTGGTCGTTCTCGTAGTTGATCGGGCTTTTGAACCCGCACACGCTGTGTAGTCGGCGCGTGTTGTAGAAGTCGGTGATCCAGGTGGCGATCCTGATCCGGGCCGCTGCTCGGGTGCGGAAGGTGTGACGGTGGACGTACTCGACCTTGAGGACGCTGTTGAACGCCTCGCTGACGGCGTTGTCGAAGCACGAGCCGACTCGCCCCATGGACTGGAAGACGCCGAGTTTGCGGCAGGCACGGCCGAACTTCCGTGAGGTGTATTCCGACCCGCGGTCGCTGTGGAAGATCACGCCGCTCACGTCACCGCCGCGGGTGACCGCGGCTATGTTCAGGGCGGCCACGACCAGGTCTGCGTCGTGGTGGGCGCCCATCGCGTAGCCGAGCAGGCGCCGGGAGAACAGGTCGATGACCGTGGCGAGGTAGAGCTTGCCCTCCTCGGTGACGATCGCCGTCATGTCGCCCGCCCAGACGAGGTCGGGTTCCTCGGCGGTGAAGTCCCGCTTGACGAAGTCCGGTGCGGCCGGCCGCTTCCCCGGCCTGGTCAGCCCGCTTCGGCGTCTCACCACCCGGGCGACGAGGCCGGGTTCGGCCATCAGCTTCGCGACGGTGTTCACCGAGATGCGCCAGCCCCCACGGACCAGCAGGATGAAGATCTTCGCTGATCCATAGGTGCCACCGGACTCGGTGAAGATCTCCTTGATCTCGTCGGCCAGCCGCTGTCTGCGCAGTTCACGCCCGGCGGGTGGACGATTGCGCCACTTGTAGAACCACGACTCGCTCACGCCCAGGGCGCGGCAGGAAACGGTGTGCGGGATGCCGTGCTCGGTCCTGTTGTGGCTGATCACCCCGGCCACAGCGGCCGGGTCCGCCGCAGCTACTTCACCCACAGGAGTAGGGTCGGCCCGGGGTGCGGTGCTGGCCTTGCGACCAGCCCGTTTCCCCGGGCCGCCCTCCGCACCCGCCGTGCCCGTTCCCGAGCAAC
>NZ_JBIWLW010000055.1:0-31355 GCF_044766385.1 Streptomyces sp. NPDC102274
CGTGCCAGAACCGCGACGGTGGCGCCCAGGGAGGCCAGGTGCTCGGCGGAGGCCTCGCCGATGCCGCTGGAGGCGCCGGTGATGACCGCGACACGACCGTTCAGGGGCTGGGCAGAGCGTTCCGTGGACGTAGTTTCGGTGGACATGGAGCGCACCTTTCGGGAGTGAACAGGAACGAACAGGAGCGAACGAAATAGCCAGGCCGGAGGACCGGAAGGCCGGAGAACCGGGAGCCCGGGGACAGCGGCCAGGGGCTGTCCTCTCCCCTTCCAGGACACCACCACACCGGCCTTCCGGCAGCCCGGTAGCAGGCCCTGCGAAGTCGGGTACCGTCAAGACCACCACAGCGGCTCGCTTCGCTCACCGACTGCTCACACTGGGCTCTTGGACCGATGCCGCGAGATCGCCGAATTCCTGCGCAGTCGGCGCGCCGGGGTCACCCCGGGCCAGGCCGGGATGACCGGTGACACCCGTGGGCGGCGCGTGCCGGGCCTGCGCCGTGCCCGCCGCTACTCCCGTGACCGGCAGCTCGCCGACCTCGTCGGTGAACTCACCCTGCACTCACCCGAGTTCACCACCCGGTGGAACGACCACCGTGTCCTAATACTGCAGCAGCGCTTCTCCATTTGTGCTGGTCAGGGCGCCTGTCTGGAGGATAGCGGGCTGGCGGTTCGTCAGGTGGATCGCGGTTCGTGACTCTCCTGATCGGGGCGCGTTGAAGTTGGCATGGAGATGGATGTCGAAGCGGATGTGTGGGCGGCGGAGTTGGAGTCATTGCTGCTGCGAGTGGGTGAGCGATTCGCCAGGGTCGAGCCGAGGCGGCGGATGCGTGACTACGTCCGTGGGCTGCTGGGCCCTGTCGGGCGCAAAAACGGCTGGCAGCTGGCCGAGTACGTCGGTCACAAGACCCCGGACGGGCTGCAGCGGCTGCTCGGGTCGTGCCGCTGGGACCCGGACAAGGTCCGCGATGACCTGCAGGAGGGCGTGCTGATCGTGAACGACACCAGGTGTGCGCCACGAGGCGCTGAGGAATCGAGGGGGAGGGAGAACCCGCCGCTGGTCATCGCAGTTACCGGTTGAAGCTGGAGGCAGGCGGAGCCCCGGGTTGGGGCAAAGCTAGCCTCGGGCTTTCAGTGCGACGTGAAGTCGCTGTCATGCAGAGGTAGTTGCAAGGAGAGGAGTCGACTACTCCGGCCTGTGACCGATGGCCGGTCCCCAGCCTCGGGTGCGTCTGCGGTGACGCGGAGGTGCTGAGCCGAGGTGGTCAAGCTCAAGGGCACGATGGGCCATCATCACGCCACAAGCGAAGGGGAAGTCCGAGCGGGCGAGCGAGAGCGAATCCTTGTCCCTACGGGCCGACATGAGGAACGCCGCGTCCATGGCAAAGCAGGCGGCGGTGGGAACTCCTGGCATTGAGAAGTGCGACACGACGTGAGCTGTATTGAAAGAGGCTCAAGGGAACCTGGTTTCCAGCGTAGGTCACCGTGGGAGTCGGCTTAGAGAGGGCGCCCTGTCCGGACACAACTGTTGGCAGTGGAACACGGGAACCCCGTACGGGTCCGGCTGGTCAGCCGGTAAGCCGGAGGCAACGAGGGCAGAAATCCGGTGCGGGAACAGGATGTCTCAAGAAGCGAATGCCGCTGGGGCGAAAGCCCAGAGGAAAGCCCGGACCCTGGGGACTCTCCCCCTCCGGATATAACTCGGCGGATACCGGCCTTGTGGCCGGGCTCGAAAGAGCGCTGACGTGGGACAGGTAGGCCATGTGGAGCCAACGGGCAAAACCTTGCACCGAGGCACAAGTCAGACAGAAGGAGGGGCGGCAATCTCTTTGGAGCCGCAGTGTGCCCTCCCGATGAACGGACCCGAGGGCGACGCAGAATTCTGGGCCAGCATCGATTGGCGCTCGGAGGAGCGTCCGTAAAGCGGCTGCGCCAGCGGATCTACAGGGCTGCACGGAATGGCGACATAAAGCAGGTGCGCAACCTGCAAAAGCTCATGCTGCGATCCAGGGCCAACGCCTTGACAAGTGTTCGCCGGGTGACACAGCAGAGCACCGGGAAGAAAACGGCGGGTATCGACGGGGTCGTTGCGTTGACCCCAAAGGACCGGGGCGTCCTGGCGAGGAAGACACTCGCTGATCCGGACATCCCGGCAAAGCCCGTTAAGCGTGTGTACATCCCGAAGGCGAATGGGAAGACCCGGCCGCTGGGTATCCCTGTCATTCGTGACCGCGTGAACCAGGCGAGGGTGAAGAACGCCCTGGAGCCGGAATGGGAAGCGCGGTTCGACGGGCGGACCTACGGGTTCCGTCCAGGACGCGGATGCGCTGACGCGATCGGGGCTATCTTCCAGATAGCGTGCCAGAAGACCGCAAAACGGCTGTGGGTTCTCGACGCGGACCTGTCAGCGGACTTCGACCGCATCAGCCACAGCCACCTCATGGACTCCATCGGCTTGTTCCCGGGCCGGCGGCAGATCAGAGGGTGGCTGGTGCCGGGGTCATGGAGCAGGGCACCTACGCGCACACGACCGAAGGCACGCCGCACGGCGGAGTCATCAGTCCACTGTTGCTCAACGTGGCCCTGCACGGGATGGGGGCGCGATCAATGCAAACGTTCCCGCCAAAGGGACAAGGCATGTTCCCCCCGCTCTTGTTCTGTACGCCGATGACTTCGTAGTGCTGTGCACCTCGGAGTCGGAAGCACGTGATCTGCAAACGAAGTTGGCTGTCTGGCTCCAGCCGAGAGGGCTTTCCTTCAACGAGGAGAAGACGCGTGTTGTCCACCTCGCTGACGGATTTGACTTCCTCGGATTCAACGTCCGGCGCTACGACCAGAAGCTGATCATCAAGCCGAGCAAGGATGCAGTGCAACGGGTCAAGAAGAAGATCAGGACAGTCATCCGACAGCACCGCGGCGCACCCGCCGAACGCTTGGCTGGTGCCCTCGGACCCCTTGTCCGAGGATGGTCCATCTACTACCGGTACGTTGTCTCGAAGGAAACCTCCAGGAAGCTGGATGACTTCACGCACCACGCCTTGAGAAGATGGGCGATCTACTGCAACCGGCAGAAGACGTCCCGCTGGCTCCGGGAACGGTACTGGGGGAAGTTCGACAAAGGCCGGGAGGACAGGTGGGTCTTCGGCTCCGAAGCCGGACACTTGCCTAAGTTCGCCTGGACCGGAATCGTTCGGCACGTGATGGTCAAGGGAGAATCCTCGCGGGACGACGCGGAACTGGACAGCTACTGGAGGAATCGAGCCCGAAAGCGGATGCCTGGCGTGGAATCCAAACGGATTCTTCTGCTGGCAGCCCGGCAGAAGGGACTGTGCCCCAGATGCGGGCAGGACCTGATCGAAGGCGCGGGGTATGACCCTGATGACGTCAACGACTGGGCCCGGTGGTTCACGGCCTCTTACCGGGGCATTCATGTGCACTACCTGCAATACCGCAGCCGGGGTGGAAGCGACCACCTCGACAATCTGGAAGTCGTACACACGCTGTGTCACCGGCAATTACACTTCGGTGACCGGAAGGCTGACACCGTACCGAGCGGCCACAGGCCCGCTTGAGCCGTGTGCGCTGGGAGGCGCAAGCACGGTTCTGAGGGGGCGGGGACGCAGCAATGTGTCCCCGCTACCCGACCGTGGCAGGGCGTCCGATGGGTGATTAGAAACACGAAAAGTGTTCCTGACCTGCAACGATGAGACGTGTCTAGGGTCCGGGTCGTCGCATGAAAGAAGGACTCTCCAGGTGAAGAAGCGTATCGGGTCCTACCCGCGTGTCCGTACCGAAGGCGGTGGTCGCGGGGTGGTCTCCCAGGCTGGCGGTGTGCTGCTGGTGGAGACGATCCGCAAGACCGGCCTGGACACGGCGGTATCGGCGGCGTTGGCGCCGTGGCGCCAGCCGCGGGCGGTGCATGATCCGGGCAAGGTCCTGCTGGATGTGGCGCTCGCGGTCTCGTTGGGCGGAGACTGCCTGGCAGACGTCGGTCTGCTGCGGGCTGAGCCGGCGGTGTTCGGGCCGGTGGCATCCGATCCGACGGTGTCCCGGCTGATCGACACGCTTGCAGCGGGCGGGAAGCGGGCACTGATCGTGAGTGGCGACGACGGCGAGGAGCAGATTGATGGGGACCTGCAAAGCGAAACGCTTCTCTTCGTGCTGAGAAACACTCATGAGAGTGAACTTCGGCTCCGGCCAAGGCAGTTCGCCCCATAGTGAGGGGAGCGGGAGGCGCGGAATCGGGACGCCGACCGTACTCGTCACCCCCCACAGGAGTCTCACCATGGAGCCGCTCTTCCGCCTCGCCCTGCTGCGGCCCGCGATCGCGCAGGACCCCGACAACCCGAGCGTCGAACTGGCCCAACAGACGGACTTCCAGCAGGCGTTGGCCGCCGCTTCGAGCACGACTGACCCCCGGACCGAACTGCGGCGGGTAGTGGGCGGGTACGTCGCGGGCCCGCTGTTCATCTCCAGACCCGAGCAGACTCCGCTGGCCAGGGAGACGGCCAAGTTCGTGGCCGCGCTGGATCGGCTGCCAGCGCCGGCCTCAGCACGAACAGCAGCCGGAGCGACGGCCGGAACGAGGGCGGGAGCGACGGCGGGAGAAACAGCCGGAGGGGCCACCGGAGAGACAGCCGGGGCGACAGCCGAGGGGGCAACCGGAACAGCACCCGCCGCCCGCGCGGGCGGCGCCCCGCCCTTCCCGCCCTCACTGCGGGACACGGTGATCGCCGCCGTCCGGGACGCGTTCGGCGCCATACCGGCGGACGTCGTGCAGAGCGCCGGGTACAAGGCCGCCGTCGCCCGGCTCCGGGACAGCGTGCTGGCCATCAAATACTTGCCCGCCGAACACACCTGGGCCCTGGAGGAACTTGTCCGCCAGCTGCGCCACCTGGAGATCGTCGCCCGCGTGGTGACACACACTGCTTTCCCCTCCGGCGCGAAGGAGTTGCGGCGCGCCCGCCGGCGCCCCCTGCGGCTGCCGTACGAGACGGGTCTCGAACCCGTGACATCCACCATCGAGGCCGAGCGCGAGCAGCGGGAGAAGGAGGCCGAGGCGGCCAGGGTGCGGCGTGAGCGTGCCGAACAACTGCTTGGCCTCTACCAGCAGTTGCGTACGGCGATCGGCGAACTCACCGGTCTGGGCGGCGAGCACTTCAGCATCTCCTCGCAGAACGGGTCCGAGCAGGTGCTGCCGCCCGCCGAGTACACCCCGCATGCCGAACTGGCCCGGCAGATCAGCTTCCACAGCCGCCTCTCGGAGGCCAACCTGCGGGCCCTGGCCGGAGGTACCGGAACAGGTGGAGGCACTGGAACAGGTGGAGGCACTGGCGGCGGCACCGCCGCCGACGCCGCGGCCGAGGAACCCACGCCCACGCCGGAGATCCCCGTGGCCGGCGCCGCGGAACTCGCCGGGCAGGTCTTCGGGGCCAGGCCGGACCTGCTCGCCGGCAGCCCCGGTTTCGTCCCGGCGATCCTGAACGAACTGGGTTTCCGGCTCGGGCCGGACGCGGTGCGGCAGTTGTCGGAGGCCACCCGCGCCCTGCTGACGGCACGCGGCATCATCGTGTCGGCCCAGCCGCTGGACCGGATCGTCGCCCTACTCCAGAGCGAGGTCGACCGGACAGCCGCGGAGCTGGAGAAACTGTTCGGCAAGCCCGTCAAGCGCAGTGTGCGGCGGATCGGCGACACGCTGGTCACCACCTCCACACCGCTGCCGTCCGTCTGGAACGCGATCACCATCGGGGACCTGGACCCGATCGAGGAGATCCCGCTGGAGGCGGGCCGTATCCCGACCACCCGGGGCAGCGTGAAGCCGTCCGGCGTCGCCGACCTCCTCGTGGTCCGCCAGCAGCTTGTCGGCTACGAGGGCGCCGACATCGCCCACATCGAGAACGTCCTCAAGGGCGAGACCAAACTACGCGAGCACACCCGGCGGGAGGAGACCGAACAGACCACCGTGACCGAAACGGAGACGATCACCTCCGAGGAACGCGAGCTGGAGTCGACCGACCGCTTCGAGATGAGCCGGGAGGCGAGCGCCGTCATCAAGGAGGACGCGGCGCTGAAGGCCGGACTCACGATCAGCGGCAAGTACGGCCCCACGGTGGAGTTCTCGGCCTCCGCCGAAGGCTCCGTTTCCCGGTCGAAGGAGGAGGCGACCAAGTCGGCGTCCACCTTCTCCCAGGACGTCACCCAGCGCAGCGCCAGCAAGATCTCCGAGCGGGTGCTGCAGCGCACCACCCTGCGGATCACCACCGAGGTCACCGAGAAGAACACCCACACGCTCGACAACAACCCCGGCATCGAGCACATCTCCGGCGTCTACCAGTGGGTGAACAAGGTCTACCGGGCGCAGATGTTCAACTACGGGCTGCGCACCATGTTCGACTTCATGATCCCGGAACCCGCCGCGTTCCTTGTCCACACCCTCCAGTCGTCCCACGCGGGGGCCGTCCAGGTGGACAAACCGCCGGCCTTCACCCTCCAGTCCAACCAGATCGACGCGACCAACTACCACTACTGGGTGCAGCTCTACCAGGCGACGGACGTCACGCCGCCGCCCGAGATGTACCTGACCAAGTCCTTCGACTTCAAGGCAGGCGGCGGCGACAGCAAGACCAACTACAACCACTCCGGTCAGGTCACCATCGACGAGGGCTACCAGGCGTTCCAGGGGTCCGTCGCCCACCTCTGCAACATCTGGGAGGGCCAGCACTCCTTGGACGTCGCCGTGGGCCGCAGGACCCACCGGTTCGGCCCGGACAGCAACTGGGTGTGGATCACCATGCTGGACGAGGAGCAGGGCTCGATCCCCGTCGCCGTCGACAGCTTCCGCCTCTCGCAGGTGGCGGTCGCCGTAGAGATCAAGTGCCGGCGTACCGAGCGCGCGATGGAGAAGTGGCGGGCGGAAACCCACGCCAAGCTGACCACCGCCTATCGCGCCCGCCTCGCGGACTACGAGGAGAAGGTCGCCGCGCTCACCCTGGAGGCCGGTGTCGCCATCGAGGGCCGCAACCCACTGGCCAACCAGGAGCTGATCGCCCATGAACTGCGCAGGAACTGCATCAGTATCCTGACCAAGCAGCATTTCGACCTCTTCGACGCGATGCGCGAACGCACCGGCAAGGCCCCGCAGATGGACATCGACGAGGCTGCGGCGGAGGGCGCCTACGTCCGCTTCTTCGAGCAGGCCTTCGAGTGGGAGCACCTGACGTGGGTCGCGTATCCGTACTTCTGGGGCCGCAAGAGCCAATGGGACGAGAGTCTCGCCTACGACGACCCCGACCCGCTGTTCAACCAGTTCCTCAAGGCGGGGTACTGCCGGGTCGCGGTCCCCGCCCGCCTCGGTTTCGAAGGCGCCATCGACCACTTCATCAACTTCGGCGAGTTGTGGAACGGCGGCCCCCTCCCGACCGTCTCCAGTCCCCTCTTCCTGCCGATCGCCGACGAGATCGCCGAACGTCTCGACCGCCCCGGCGACGAGATCCCCCAGGGCGAGCAGTGGACCGTACGGATCCCCACCAACCTGGTACGGCTCCGCGCCGACGACGACCTGCCCCGCTGGGTGCAGAACGCCGACGGCGAGTGGGTCGAGGCCTGAACCGATGAAGCACTTCGTCCTGGTGGCCGGATACGAACAGCCGCCCAAGAGCCTTCCGTTCCGGGCGTACTGCGAGAACCGGGTCCGGCAGCATGTCGCGGCCAACAAGGCCAAGGAGGATCTGGTCTTCCAGATCTTCGATGTGGGCAGCGGGGAAGTCGTCGTCCGGACGTTCACCTACCCGGGAGGCACGCGGACCGAGTCGGTCGCCGCGGTCCGCTCCTACGAGCGGGTCACCCGCGCCCACTACGACGGGAACGCCTTCAAGGACGGCCAGGACGGCGTGATGTCGGTTGTGGACGTCTACGCGGCGGTACAGACGATCGGAGTTCGCGCACCCGGCACCCTGATGGAGCTGAGCTTCCTCTCCCACGGCTTCGCCGGCGGCCCGGTCCTGGTGAACAGCTTCGACGACGAACAGGCGGAGCGGCTCAACTCCGCCGGAGTCAAAACCCTCTTCCTCCGTCTGGGCAACCGGCGTGACCCCGACGACAAGGACCCGCGTGTGAAGGACTTCCACGAGGCGAACATGCGGCCCGCGGAGTTCGCCGCCTTCCGGGCGGCCTACCATCCCGACGGCTTCAACTGGAGCTGGGGATGCGCCTTCGAGCACGAAGTCAACGAGATCCTGCACAAGCTGGAGCACCATCCCGATTACCGCTCCGCGGGCTTGCCCGACAATAAGGTCCTGGTCTTCCGCAACCTCACCCGGGCAAACGTCGACAACCTCAGCGCGATGCTGGGCACCACCTTCCCCGACCACCGGAAGGTGGAGATCACCTTCGGCGAGCTGAAGCTCTATTTCCGTAGACAGATCCTGGCCTCCTACAGCCACGTACTGGCGGTCGCCTCCGGGCGGAAGACCTTCGGCGGTCTGATCGGCACCTACGCGGAGCCTGACGGCGCCCCTCGGCCTCTGATGCGCGTCAACAGCCGCTTCAGCAGGCATTTCACCTTCTACAAGAACTACTTCGGCTTCGCCTTCGACCCTGAGCGGAGGGGGTACGGCGCCTACGACCCGACGTTCACCTGATCCCCGCACAGCCGCTTGATTCCTTGTGCGGTCATGCCATTCCGACAGCCTCGTGCTCCCCGTCGACGCAGGGGGGCAATCGGTGTGGCGACGGAGGGCAGGGAACACTCCAGGGGCCGGGGCACGGTCTCCTTCAGGAAGGCCACGGTGACCACACCGACCAGCGCCCCGGCCATGGAGTAGGCAGGCCGGCATCAGGTCGCTCGGGCGGCACCCGCCGGCCCTACGCCTCCATGTCGTCGAGGGAGTGTTTCCAGACCGCGAAGGAGGAATGCGGGCTGCACGACTACCAGGTACGCCGTTATCCGGTACGCCGCTACCCCGGCTGGCTGTGGACAGTCCCTGATGGGCACAGATGTGTTTGTACGGGTTCACCAGGTGAGAATGCCGTCCTCGGCCTTCCCGTGTCTGCGCATCTCGTCTGCGAGGGCATGAAAGTACTCGGCCAGTGAGTCATGGGTTCGAACTGCTTCATGTCACCGTCACCCCATCGTCCCAACATGCCTGTGCCTGTGCCGGTGCCAGAAAGCGCTCTCCGGCTCCAGTTCGGCAGTGTCGATGATCACGGAACTCGGAGTGAGGTTCACGGTGCTGTCCTCTTCTCCGTGCCGGCTGCTGCTCAGACCACCGGGATGATGCCGCCGTCGACGCGGAACTCCGCTCCCGTGAGCCACTTCGCGCGCCCGGATGCGAGGAACGCGATCATCTCGGCGACGTCTCTGGGGTCGCCGGGGCGGCCCATCGGTACCTTCAGGTGGACCACGATCTGCTGCTTGACCTCGTCCGGACTGACGCCCTGCTGGTCGGCGATGTGCTGGAGGTGGGCAGTGGCGCCTTCGATGGCGACGAAGCCCGGAAGGACGCACACCACGCGCATCCCGTGCTCGCCCACCTCGGCCGCCTGTTCGCGGCTGTAGGCGTTGAGCGCCGCCTTGGCGGCGTAGGACGCCTCCCTACGCTGCGGGAGACGGCTCGCGATCGACGAGACGTGCACGACGACCCCCGCTCCCCGTTCAACCATCCCCGGCATCAGGGCCCGGTCCAGGCGCACGGCGCTGAGGAGATTCATCTCCAGATCCGCATGCCAGGACTCGTCGGACCGACTCAGGGTCGGCGCCGGGGCGGTCGCCGCGCCCGCGTTGTTCACGAGCACGTCCACCCCGCCCAAGCGATCGACGACCTGTCGGCCGAGCTCCGCCACGCCCTGCTCCGTCGAGAGGTCCGCCGGGATGAACATGGCCGGCAGGTCCTCCCTTGGCTTGCTCCGAGAGGCCGTCAGCACGTTCGCGCCCGCAGCGGCGAAGCGGCGGACAGCCGCAGGATTCCTCCAGAAAGCGGACCGCATCAGATGCGAACTGCTCGCGGCGAGCGAGACACATTTCCTGATGCCGCCGACGGATTCACTGGAAGACACTCAGACCGTCGCGATCTACGACTCCACCAACGGCATTGCCCGATGCCTCTACACCAACTCCCGGGTACGCCCACGATCAGGGTGACCCTGTTGCCCAACCGCGCGCACATCACCTCGACCGTGCCCATGACGATCTGCGTTTACCACTGTCGCGGCGTCCAAGGAGTCCCTCGACACAGATTCACAACTCGTCAGGATCGAGGTGCTACCCCCGCGTCGAGGCCAGACGAACTCAAGGTGACGCTGTATCGGTGCGCCGTACGCCTTACTTCTTGATCTGCCTGATGGCCGATGACGCGTTGCCTGTGATTGCCGATGTGGCAGATGATCTTGAGCTCCGGTAACCGCCGACGCCCAGCACGAGCATGCGATCAACTACTCGCACCAGCGCTGTGACCAGCGACTTCAGGATGGTGAACCTTCAATGCCACTACCCTGATCGCCGGGTCGGCGGCGATGCCAGCCTGCGGATGATCGTCGGCGTTATCAGCACTACGACCAGCAGTCGCAGGCTCTGCACCGTCGAGACCAGGGCGACGTTTCCGTGGGAGGTGACCGCTGCGGCGAGGACCGCGTTGATGCCTCCGGGGGTGGTGGCGAGATAGGCGTCGATGACCGGTGTGCCCGTCGCCTTGGCGAAGATCCAGGCCAGACCGGCGCAGCCGAGGCATACGGCCGCCATCCCGGCCAGGATCGACGGCAGCAATCGCCATACGCGTCGTACCGCCTCGCGGCTGAAGCGCACGCCGACGTCCAGGCCCACGAGGACGAAGACGATGTCCTGAAGAGCCCCGGCGGGAGCGAAGGGCGGTACCACACCGCTCATGGTCGCGACGAGGCCGGCCAGCATCGGCCCGATCAACGCAGGCGTGGGAAGACGCAGTCGGCGGCCTGCCCAGACTCCGGCCGCGGCTACGGCGGCGAGTGTCAGCAGACCGGTCACCTGGTCCGGCCCCGCGACGAAATGGAACAGGTCCGGACCCGCCGGGTGTCCCGATCCTCCGCCCGTGGATCCGGCTGGGGAGGCGCCGGATATCCAGTGGGCCACCAGGGGGGCGGTGGTCGCGACGAGCCCCACGCGCAGGTACTGGATGAAGGCGACGAGCCGTGCGTCGGCCTTGAGCTCGTCGGCGCTGGCCACGCTCGCCGCCGAGCCGCCCGGCATCATGCCGAGGACAGCGCTGGGCCGGCTGATTCTCCCCCTGCGTGCGAGGGGCCACGCGACCGCCACACTCAGCGCGATCGTGGCGGCGGTGACAGCTGTCAGTGGCAGCGCGGCGGGCGCTGCCGACATCAGGGCGGAGGGGGTCAGATGGCTGCCCATGAGCGCGCCGACCAGCGCCTGGGAGGACCGGTTCACGGGGCCGGGCAGTCGCTCCCGGACCCCGCCCGACAGCGCGAGCACGATACCCGCCAGCAGAGACGCGAGGAGGTAGGGAGAAGGAACGCCCAGGACCGAGGCCACGAGACCGGCCGCGTAGCTGCCCGCGATGATCAGTGCCCAGCGCCCGGCGGGATTCGGTGCGCGGCAGTTCGAGGGACCGGGTGAGGAACCGTGTGAGGGCTCCCTCGCGTGCTCCCGCTGCCGTACGGACGTCTGAGCCACCGTGCCGCCCTTCCTCGGTGCGTGTCACGTCCTGTAGGCAGGGTGCCCCACGGGACATCGGCACCCACTGTGCGTAGTCGGGGCTGTGCGGAAGCTGAGAGCGGCTGAGTGAACGCTGAGACGACCCTGAGAGCACGCTGAGAGAGAGCGGCTGACCAGGAGCAAAGCCCCTAGACTCGAAGTCGGTGATCAGTGTCACGGCTGAGCCCATGATCGGCGCACAAGGAGATTCCGGTGCGGGTACTGGTGGTCGAGGACGAACCGCACATCGCCGCTGCGGTCGGGCGAGGGCTGCGCGCCGAGGGCTTCGGTGTGGATACGGCCGAGGACGGCGAGAAGGGGCTGCTCCTCGCGCGGCGCAACGAGTACGCCGTGATCGTGCTGGACCTCATGCTGCCCAGGCGAAACGGCTATGACGTCTGCCGCGCGCTGCGCGCCGCCGACGTCATGACCCCTGTGCTGATCCTGACGGCCAAGGACGGCGAATACGACGAGGCCGACGCGCTCGACCTGGGCGCCGACGACTATCTGACCAAGCCCTTCTCCTTCGTCGTACTGCTGGCCCGGGTCCGCGCGCTGCTGCGCCGCAGCGCCCCGCAGCGGCCGGCCGTACTGACCGCCGGTGACCTGTGGCTCGACCCGGGAGCCCACCGCTGTGGCCGGGGTGACAGCCTCCTCGGACTCACTCCGCGCGAGTTCGCCCTGTTGGAGTTCCTGCTGGGCCGCCCCGACACGGTCATGAGCAAGACCGAACTCCTCACCCAGGTCTGGGACGCCTGGTACGAAGGCGACCCGAACATCGTCGAGGTCTACGTCGGCTATCTGCGACGCAAGATCGACACTCCCTTCGGCCGCGCCGCCATCGAGACCGTGCGCGGCGTCGGATACCGGCTGGACGGGAGGGGAGGCTGAATGCGTCCGCGCCGCGTTGGTGCGCTTCTCGCCCGGTGGCCCCGGTCGACCGGAAGGCTCACACTGCGTTCCCGGGTGACTCTCTGGGCCACCTCGATCGTCGCCGCGGCGATGATCCTGGCCAGCCTAGGTCTGCTGCTCGGCCTGAGGAACGCCATGTGGCACGATCTGGATGACACGGCCGCCCGCCGTGTTTCCGACGTCTCCTCGCTCGTAGCCCACGGTCAACTGCGCGCCCTTATCCCTTCGAACGGCGGGGACGCGGACATCGTCCAGGTGCTCGATGCCTCGGGGCATGTGTTGGCCGGCTCCGAATCCGAGATCCAGCCCGGCAGCCGCAGCGCCTTTCCGCACCCGCTGCCTCTGAGCCTCACCGGTGGCCGTGCCGTGACACTGCACAACTTGCGCATCGGAGACGGAGGTGACTTCCGGGTCCGCGCCCAACCGGTCCATATCGACGGACGTCCCGCCACGATCGTCGTGGCCGTGTCCCTGGCGCAGGCGGAGCGCACCCTCTCCAGCCTGGTCACCGCGCTCGCCGTCGGCATCCCGGCGCTGACGGCCCTGGTCGCCTGGACGATCTCGCTCACGACCGGACGTACTCTGCGGCCCGTCGAGACGCTGCGCCGCCAGGCCACCCACATCAGCGCGACCGATCTGCACCGACGACTGGACCTCCCCGCCTCCCGGGACGAGGTCCACGCCCTGGCGGTCACCCTCAACGACATGCTCGCCAGGCTCGACTCGGCCTCCGCCGCGCAGGGCCGTTTCGTCGCCGACGCCGCGCACGAACTGCGCAGTCCACTCACCGCGATCCGTGCCCAGTTGGAGGTCCTGGCCGAGTATCCCGATCCGGAGCGCGACCCCCTGGTGGCCGCCGCGCTGCTGGAGGACACCGAGCGGCTGCACGGCCTCGTCGAGGACCTGTTGGCGCTGGCCCGTAGCGAGGATCCCGCGCGGCAGAGCCAGCGCGCCGTGGTCGATCTCGATGAAGTGGTCCTCGCCGAGGTCCGTCGGCAGCGCGGGCTGACCTCGACCGGTATCGACGCCCGCAGGGTCTCGGCCGGTCGCGTCAGGGGAGACGCGGGGGCGCTGCGCCGTGCCGTACGCAACCTTCTCGACAATGCCCTCCGCCACGCCGCCCACCAGGTACGGGTCGTCCTCACCGAGCGCGACGGCACCGTCGAACTGACTGTCAGCGACGATGGAGCGGGTATCCCGCCCGCTGACCGCACCCGTGTCTTCGAACGCTTCACCCGTCTCGACGAGGCCCGCTCCCGCGAGGCGGGCGGCTCGGGTCTCGGCCTGGCCATCGTTGGCAAGATCGTCGCCAGCCACGGTGGCTCCGTCCACGCCGATCAGGAGCCGTCCCCCGACGCCGGCGGGCTCGGCGGCGCCTGCCTGGTGATCCGTCTGCCGTCGGTCGGCATCGAGCCGCTGTGATTGCCGCGTCGGCGCGGCGGACTCCGGGCCGGAGCGCCGCGCCGGGAAAGAGCGCGCTGGTGGCGACGCCGCGTTAACCGCGCGCTCACCTGTTGTGGGCCGGGCGCTGGCCGCCGGGTTTCTAGCGTCGGTTGCGAGGCGGTCGTCCGGCCGGCTCGTTCCTCATGCAGAGGTGTCGCGATGCGTCGTACCCTGTCCGCCGCGCTGACCGGTCTGGTGATCCTGACCGGAGCAGCGGCGTGCTCCTCCCACAGCTCCGGATCGGGAGCCCGGCCCTCCTCCTCGGCCCCCGCACCGGAGGTGAATCCCGCTGGAGACATCCCCGACAACCAGGTGTATGTGGATTGGTCACCGGTCGACGGCGGTTACCGCCTCAAGGTGCCGGAAGGCTGGGCGCGAAAGGGCTCCGGCACCGCCGCGGTCTTCAGCGACAAGTTCAACAGTGTCCGGATCGAGCGGTCGCAGACCGCGCAGGCGCCGACCGTCGCCTCCGTCCGCTCGGCCGACCTGCCGGCGGTCGAGCGGACCGAGGCGAATGTGATGGTGGGCAAGGTCTCCACTGTGAGCCGCCAGGGCGGCAGCGCCGTACTGGCCACGTACCGGGCGGACTCGGCGGCCGACCAGGTGACGGGCAAGACCGTCCGTCAGGACGTGGAGCGTTATGTGTTCTGGCAGAAGAGCGAACAGGTTGTGCTGACGCTCTCCGGGGCGGTCGGCGCCGACAACGTCGATCCGTGGCGCACCGTCACGGACTCCTTCCGGTGGTCACGATGACCGCGACCGCTCCGCTCAGCGCACTTTCCCTGTACCGGTTCTTCCGGGCCGGTGACGAGGAGACCTTCGCTCTCCAAGGAGTCGGTCTGGAGGTGGCGAAGGGCGAGATCGTCGCGGTCATGGGCCCTTCAGGATCGGGCAAGACGACCCTGCTGAACTGTCTGGCCGGTCTGGACGAACCTGACGGCGGCATGGTGCATATCGCCGGTCTGCCCCTGTCCCACCAGCGGGAACAATTGCGCGGCCGGCTCCGGGCCCGGCACATCGGTGTGCTGTTCCAGTCGGGCAATCTGCTGGAGCACCTCACGGTCGCCGGCAATGTACGGCTCGTACGGCGGCTCTCGCGTACCCCGGACCACATCGGGCCACAGGATCTGCTGGAGCCGATGGGCATAGCGGGCCGAGCGGGCGCGCTGCCCAGGCAGCTCTCCGGCGGCGAGGCGGCCCGTGCCGGTCTGGCCGTGGCACTGGCCAACGATCCGGCCGTGGTCCTCGCGGACGAGCCCACCGGTGAGGTCGACGCGGAGACGGAGAGACGGATTCTCGCGCTGCTGCGCGAACGGGCCGAGACAGGGACCGCCATGGTGGTGGTCACGCATTCGCGGGCGGTGGCCGAAGTGGCCGACCGAGTACTGCGGATGCGGGACGGACGGTGGGTGTGATGGCCGGGACCGGAGAACCGCTGGTCGTCTGCGCGGACGCGGCGCGCACCTATGGCTCGGGCAGCGGCGCATTGGTTGCTGTGCACGGCGCGAGCTGCACGGTCACCGCAGGCGCCGGGATCGCGATCGTGGGTCCTTCGGGCTCGGGCAAGTCGACGCTGCTGCATCTGATGGCGGGTCTGGACCGGCCCACGGCCGGGCGGATCACCCACCCCGGGCTGCCCGAAGGGCCGCTCGCCCGGCATATCGGCTTTGTCTTCCAGGGACCGAGTCTGCTGCTGCCCCTCACAGCGGTGGAGAACATCGCCCTGCCTCTGCGCATCGACGGCGCGGACGAGGCGGACGCGGAGGGCCGCGCCGTTGTGGCGTTGGAGAGCCTCGGATTGGAGGCGTTGGCAGCGAAGCTACCTGACGAGCTCTCGGCCGGCCAGGCCCAACGTGTCGCGGTGGCACGGGTGCTGGCACGACGGCCGCGGCTGATCCTGGCGGACGAGCCGACGGGACAACTCGACCGCCACAGCGCCGAGCAGGTGATGACGGTGCTGCTGGGCACTGCCGGGACGCTTGGTGCGGCCGTGGTGATCACCACGCACGACACCCGGGTGGCCGAGGCACTGCCCACGCGCTGGTCCATGGCCGACGGCCGTCTGGTGCTGCCGGACCGTACGGGACGTGAGCCGCGGGAACATCAGGAAGAAGAGGCGCGATGATCAGGATGTGGCTTTCCGGACTGTTGCGGGTGCGCGGCGGCCGGCTTCTCGCGACCGCCTCGGGAGTGATGGTGGCCGTGGCGCTGCTGTCCGTGCTGGGCGGCTTCCTCTCCACGACCCGGGCCACCATGACGGCCCAGTCGACCCGTTCGGTCTCCGTGGACTGGCAGGTACAGGTCGCGGACGGGGTCGATCCGGACGGCGTGCTGTCCACCGTGCGCGCTCTGGCCGGTACGAGGAAGGCCCTCCCGGTGGGCTACGGGCACACCGAGGGTCTAGACGCCCGGACGGGTGGCACGCTCCAGAGCACCGGCCCCGGTTCCGTGCTGGGTCTGCCCGCCGGTTACGCCGATGTCTTCCCGGGCGAGATCCGGGTACTGGCGGGGAGCGGCCAGGGGGTACTGCTCGCCCAGCAGACCGCCGCCAATCTGCACGCGGCCCCCGGCGACACCGTCACCGTCAAACGGGCAGGGCTGCCTCCGGTGCCGCTCCGGGTGGGCGGTGTGGTCGAACTGCCCCTTGCCGACTCGCTGTTCCAAAAGGTCGGAGCGCCGCAGCAGTCGCAGCCTTCGGCCCCGCCGGACAATGTCGTCCTGCTTCCCGAGCGGACCTGGCACACCGTGTTCGACCCACTCGCGGGTGACCGGCCCGACCTCGTACGGACGCAGATCCACACCCTGCGCGGCCACGACCTGCCCGCGGATCCGGCCGCGGCGTACACCGAGGCCGGCGGCAGCGCGCGTCACGCGGAGGTACGGCTCGCCGGTGCCGGTCTGGTCGGCGACAACCTGGGCTCCGTCCTGGACGCCGCCCGCTCGGACGCGCTCTACGCGCAACTGCTGTTCCTCTTCCTCGGCGTGCCCGGTTCCCTGCTGGCCGCAGCGCTGACCTGGGCGGTCGCCCAGGCCGGCGCGGGCCGCCGGCGCAGGGAACAGGCGCTGCTGCGGGCGCGGGGAGCCGGCCTGCGCGAGCTCATGGGGCTGGCGGCGGTGGAGGCCGCGGTCGTCGCGGTGGCGGGAACGGCGGGCGGGCTGGTGCTCGCCGCCTTGGTGAGCCGTATGGCGTTCGGTACGGCGGGGACTTCGCCGGTGTGGGCGCTGGTCGCCTCGGCGGCGGGTGTCACGGTGGCGGGCGCGACGGTACTGCTGCCCGCGCTGTTCGACGCACGGCGGGCCACCGTCGTCTCCGGCCGTACGGTGGTCGGGCGCCGTCCGGTGCCACGCCCCGCGTGGTGGGCACTGGCCGTACTCCTGACGGCCGGTTCACTGACGGTGTTCCGCGCCACGAGCACGACGAACTACGCGCTGGTCCTGGCCCCTGAGGGCACCGCGAGCCTGTCCGTCGACTACTGGGCGTTCGCGGGCCCCGCCCTGCTGTGGGCGGCGGGTGCGGTGCTGACCTGGCTGCTGGCCGACGCACTGCTGCACCGGGGCGGACCTGTACTGCGAAGGCTGTTCCGGCCGACGGCCGGCGCACTCTCCGGAACGGTCGCGGCCAGTCTGTCGCGGCAACGGGGGACCATCCTGCGCTCCGTGGTGCTGCTCGCGCTGGCCTGCGCGTTCGCCGCGTCCACCGCCGTGTTCAACTCCACCTACCGGCAACAGGCCGAGGTGGACGCCGTGCTGACCAACGGCGCCGATGTCACCGTCACCACGTCCACGGCCGCGGCCACCGGTCCCGCGGAGATCGCCAAGGTCGCCGGAATACCCGGGGTACGTCATATCGAGCCGCTCCAGCACCGGTTCGCGTATGTCGGCGCCGATCTCCAGGATCTGTACGGCGTACGGCCGGCGAGCATCGTGTCGGCCGGGCGGCTGCAGGACGCCTACTTCTCCGGTGGAACTGCGGGCGCTCTGATGAAGCGTCTCGCCGGGCGTCCCGACGGGCTGCTGGTGAGCGCGGAGACGGCGCACGATTTCCAGCTCCGTCCCGGTGACCAGGTCCGGCTCCGGCTGACCGACGCGCGAACCGGCCGGCCGCGCACGATTCCCTTCCAGTTCGCCGGTGTCGTGAAGGAATTCCCGACCGCGCCCAAGGACAGCTTCCTGGTCGCCAACGCCTCCTACATCGCCCGTACGACGGGCAGTGGGGCCGCCAGTACGCTGCTGGTCGACACTGGCGGCACACATCAGCGGGCGGTCGCGGCGCGGGCACGGACGCTGCTCGGACCGAACGCGCCCATCACCGATCTGCCGTCGTCGCGAACCGCGATCGGGTCCAGTCTCACTGCCGTCGATCTCGCCGGACTCACCAGGGTCGAGCTGGGGTTCGCGCTGGTGATCGCCGCCGCGGCGGGCGGTCTGGTACTGGCGCTCGGACTGGCGGAACGGCGGCGCACCCTGGCCCTGGCGTCGGTGCTGGGCGCGCGAGGACGGCAGCTATCGGGGTTCGTGTGGAGCGAGGCGGCGCTGGTGGCAGTGTCGGGCCTGGCCGCGGGCACGGCGCTCGGCTGGGCCCTGTCCCGGATGCTGGTGAAGGTGCTCTCCGGGGTCTTCGACCCGCCGCCGTCACAGATCGCCGTTCCCTGGGCCTATCTGGGCGCGACGGCGGGGATCACGGTGGCCGCGCTGGCGGTGGCGGCATGGGCCGCTGTACGGCATGCCCGCCGGCCGCCGCTCACCGAGCTGAGGGAGCTGTGACGGACCAGTCCGGGAAGCCAACGGCAGACCTCGTCACGGCAGCCGCGCGGGAGCGGGGCGGGACGGAAGGGCTACGAGCCAGGTGAACTTGGGGTGCGGGCGGGGGCGGGAGACGAAGAGTCTGCCGCCTTCTGCCTCGGCCAGCGAGCGGGCCAGCGCCAGCCCGATGCCATGACCATCCTCCGTCGCATGGCCGCGCCGTACGAAAGGATCCGTACCCTCGTGGATCCCAGCGCCCTCGTCCTCGACATCCACCGCCAGCACCCCGGCACTGTCCCGGACGCGGATGGTCACCGTCCCGCTACCATGCGTCCGGGCATTGGCGATCAGTACGTCGAGGACCTGCCGGGCGGCCCGCGGTGAGCCGACGGCGTCCGGCAGGTCCTCGTCGACCACCACCCGCAGACGTCGGCCGCCCGCCGCGAGTTCACCGTGCCAGTGCCGTTCGATCCCGTCGAGGAGCGGCACAAGGTCGAGCAGCGCCCGCTCCGGTATGTCACGGGCCAGAGCCAGCAGATCGGTCAGGGTCCTCTCCATCCGCTCGACCTGCTGGAGGGCCGAGCGCAGGGCGGTGTACGGGTCGGTGCGCGCGCCGGGTGCCAGTGGAGTCTCCAATTCCAGGCGTACGCCGGTGAGAGCCGTGCGGAGCTGATGGGACGCGTCCGCGCTGAAAGCCCGCTCACGCCGCAGGAGTAGGCCGACGCGCTCGGCGGCGCGGGCGAGGGCGTCGGCGACCGCGTCGGCCTCCGGCAGCCCCAAGGCCGGTGCGCCGCCGAGAGGGAGTTCCCCGTGCTCCATCTCGCGGGCCGTGACGGCGAGCACCTCCAGCGGACGGGCCAGACGCCGACTGGACCGGAAGGCGAGCAGGACACCGACGCCCACGGCGAGTGCCGCGGGCACCGCCATCGCGGCCCAGGTCAATGCGGCCCGCCGGTACGGATCAGCGGCGGGCGAGATGACCCGTACCACCGCGCGGACGTGTTCGGAGCCGCCGACCGGAACGGCCGCCACCAGGCCGTCGCCCGACCGGGCGGTGGCTGCCCGGCCCGCCGCCGCCGTCCGTACCGGACCGTCGCCGGTCCTCGGACCGGTACCGAGCACGCGCCGCCCGTCGGACCCGTACACACCGATATCGACGCCCGCCTCGGTACGGGGCAGTTCCACCGGATCACCGGCGCCGGGACCACTGAGCGGCACGGGCAGGCCGACCGCGACCCGCTCACCGAGCTGCCGCAGTTCACTCTGCTCATCCTGCTCGTACAGACGCAGCACGGCGACGGCGAGCGGCAGCGCGAAGAGCAGCACCGCGCAGACGACGGCCAGCACGGTCGCTCTCAGGATACGGTGGCGCACGGTCCGGCCCCCGTCAGGTGGCCGCAGGGGCCACGGGGACTTCGAGGCGGTAGCCGAACTGGCGCAGTGTCGTGATCCGCAGCTGGTCGCCGAGCTTGCGACGCAGCGCGGCCACATGCACATCAAGGGTCTTGGTGGAGCCGAACCAGTTCTCGTCCCAGACGTCGTTCATCAGGTCCTCCCGGCTGACGGCCTGTCCCGGGCGCACGGCCAGCCGTACCAGCAGGTCGAACTCGCGGGGACGGAGCGCGATCTCACCCTGGGGCCCGATACAGCGCCGGGCGGGCCGGTCGACGACGAGAGCGCCGAGCCCGATCCGCGCCGAGGTACTGGGGGCGCCGGGAGCGAAGCGGCGCAGATGGGCGGTGACCCGGGCCTGCAGTTCCACGATTCTGATGGGCTTGGTCAGATAATCGTCGGCTCCGCACTCCAGGGCCTGGACGACGTCCATCTCCCCGGTTCTCGCGGTCAGTACCACAATGACGGAGTCAGGGGCCCGCACCCGCAGGAGACGGCACAGTTCGAACCCGTCGATGTCGGGGAGCCCCAGATCGACCAGGAGCAGATCGGCCGGGTCAGGCGCGGTGTGCGCCAGCGCGGTGGCGCCGTCGGGACACCAGTGGCTGTCATGTCCGAGCACACGCAGTGTCGCGCTGAGTCCGCCGCCGATCGTCGGGTCGTCCTCGACGACCGTGATACGTGCCATCGCCTCACGCCGTCCGCCATCGTGGGCGGACGCGGCCGTACAGATACAGATCGACGCGGCCGTCCGCGCCCTGGATTGCGGTCACCCCCCGAGGATGCCGGGCCACACCTGAACACAACCTGAACGCGCGCGTCGCGGCCCCGGACGGTGGACGGCGGACGTCCCCGCGTGGTCATACTGGCGGCATGACGGCTCCCCGCGTGCTGATCGTCGAGGACGACCACGGACTGCGTGACGTGATCGCCCGCGGCCTGCGCGACGAGGACTTCCTGGTGGTGACAGCGGCCGACGGCGCCACGGCACTGCGCGCCGCCGATCGCTCGGTGGACGCGGTCGTGCTCGACGTCGGGCTGCCCGACTCCGACGGCCGCGATGTGTGCCAGGCGATGCGTGCCGCGGGGATGACCGCTCCGGTGGTGTTTCTCACGGCGCACGACACACTGACCGACCGTCTCTCGGGTTTCTCCGCCGGTGGCGACGACTATCTGGCAAAGCCCTTCCATCTCAGCGAACTCGCGGCCCGGATCCGGGCGGTCCTGCGACGCTCGGGCGGCGACATGGCGATCGGCACGGAAGCGGTGCGTCTGGACCCGGTGCGCCATGAACTGGCGGTGCACGGGACGGCGGTGGCGCTCACCCCCACCGAGTTCCGACTGCTGGCCTGTCTGATGGCCGCCCCGGGGGCCGCCGTGCGCCGACGGACCCTGCTGCGGGCGGGCTGGCCCGAGGGCGCCCAGGTCTCGGACAACACCCTGGACCAGTATCTGGTCCGGCTGCGGCGCAAGCTGCGCGAGGCCGACGCGCCGCACGGCATCGGCACGGTACGCGGCATCGGATACCGCTTCGCATGATCGGGCACCATCGTCTCCGGCGCGTCTGCCCCCGCACGCTGCGCGGCCGGCTGGCGCTGATCGCCCTGGCCACCAGCATGCTGTGCATCGCCGTACTGACCACGGTCTTCAATCTCGCCCTGGACAGAAGACTGCACACACAGGCCGACGAGGTGCTGCGCACCCGCGCGGAGGCCGTGGCCGCCACCGTGGACGTACGGCAAGACGGCCGGCTGACGGTCAGGGAACCGGCGGAGGACCAGGCCCTGGACGCGGGTGTGTGGATCTACGAGGGGGGCCGGGCGATCGAGTGGCCCCCGAATGTCCCGTCCGCCCTCCAGCGGCAGGCGGACGCGCTGGCCGGACACGGCACGCGGTTCGCCGAGACCACCTCGCCCTCGGCGACACGGTTCTACGCGCTGCCCCTCGCCGCCGGGAGCGAGGGCGCAGGAAGCGGCGGGCAGGTGGGCACCGTGGTCACCTCCGTCAGCCTCGATCCGTACGTCAGCACCGCGGATGCGGCGCTGGCCGGCTCGATCGCCCTGTCGGTGGTGCTGATGGGCGGTGTCTATCTGCTGACCCGGCTGGTCGTACGGCGGGCGCTGCGGCCGGTGGGCGACATGAGCGCGCAGGCCGCCGAGTGGAGCAAGGCGGGTGTGGCGGAACGGTTCGGGGAGGGCGGCCGTCCCGCCGAACTCGTCTCCCTGGCGGCCAATCTCGACGAACTGCTGGACCGGCTGGCCGCGGTCCTGCGCCATGAACAGCGTCAGGCGGCCGACATCTCACACGAGCTGCGTACCCCGCTGGCCCGGATCACCGCGGAGACCGAGTGGCTCGCCCGGCGCCCCCGCACCCCCGCCGAGCAGCGTGCCTCGCACGAGGCCATCGCGAACGCCGCGGCAACGATGGGACAGATCTGCGAGACCTTGCTCTCCGAGGCCCGCGCCCGCACGGACCGGACCCCGGGACGCTGCGACATCCTGGCCCTCGCGCGTGAGCTGGCCCGGCGCGGCACCGACCTGCCACCACCAGTGCCGGCGATCGAGGCCCGCGGCGTCCCGGCCACCGCCGGTGTCTCCGCGGCGCTGGCCGAGCGCATCCTGAGCCCGCTGCTGGACAACGCCCGCCGCTATGCCGCGCACTCCGTGTTGATCGAGTGTGCGGCGATGGCCGGCACGGTACGGGTGACCGTCGCCGACGACGGGCCGGGGGTGCCGGAGGAGTTCCGGGATTCCCTGTTCGAGCCGGGCCGGCGCGCGGCGCCCGGGGACGGTCATGACGGCGCGGGCCTCGGACTCGCGCTCGCGCGCCGACTCGCCCGCGCTGCCGGCGGCGACATCGTGCTGGCGACCGGCGGCACGGGCGCACGGTTCACCGTCACTCTGCCCGCGGGCTGACCGGCTCGGGCGGTACGACATCCCTCCTGGTACGGGTGAGAAAGACGACCAGGCCGAGGATCACCGTCAGGAAGAGCGCGCTGGTCCCCACGGTGCCCAGCCCGAGTCCCCCGTCCGCAGGTGGCTGGGACAGATAGTCGCCGAAGGACGCGCCGAGCGGGCGGGTGAGGACATAGGCGATCCAGAACGACCAGACGGCGTTGAGGTCGAGGGCGCGGTGCGCGAGGGCCACCGCCGCGATCAGGACGGCGAAGATGACAGCGGAGAGCCAGTAACCGAGATTGAGGCGCTCCGCGGTGAGGTCGCCCGCGGCGGTACCCAGGGCGAAGGTGAAGAGGATCGCCAGCCAGTAGAAGCCCTCGCGCCTGCCGGTGCGGATGGAGTGGATGGAGAGCGTGCGCTCCCTCGCGTACCAGCCGATGAAGGTGAGGGCCAGGGCGACCGCGAAGACCGCGGTCGTGGTCTCGAGCGGGACGCCGAGGTTGTCGGTGAGATTGTCGCTGACCAGGGTGCCGACCACACTGATCAGCACGACGGCGAGCCAGTACAGACCCGGCACGTAGGCACGCGCCCGAAACTGGAAGAAGAGGGCAATCACGAGCAGGGCGCTCATGATGAGGGACGTATTGGTCAGCCCCATGCCGAGATTGGCGTTCAGAAGGTCGGCCGCGGTCTCTCCCACCGTGGTGCAGAGGACCTTGATGACCCAGAAGTAGAGGGTGACCTCGGGGACCTTGTTCATCAGCTCGCGTGGGCCCGTAGAGGCGCCCGTCCGGTGTGTATCTGCTGTCATGACACGGCAGGCTGGCAGGTTTCACCTGAACAATTCCTGACTGGGCCTTTCGCCATCCTCCTGCAACCGTGCGCCGAGTGTTTGGCCAACATGCGCCACCCGAACCATTGACTGTTTGCTATAGCAAGAGTCATCCTTGCTGCATGAAAACTGACGCCCTCGGTCCCATGGAGACCATGTCGCTGGCCGATCAGGCGTACCGGCGACTGCGGGACGCCATCCGCGACGGCGCCCTGCGGCCGGGCGAGAAGATCACCGAACGCGACCTCGCCGCCCGACTCGGAGTCAGCCCTACCCCGGTACGCGAGGCGCTGCGCCAGCTGGTGCACGAGAAGGTCGTCGAGCGCGTCGGGCCCCGGGCTCTGCGGATCGCCGACCATTCCTCGGCGGCTCGCTCCGAGATCGTGGAGGCAGAGGTCCGCCTCTCCGCCCTCATGGCCCGACTCGCCGCCCGCAACGCCACAGCGGAGCAGCTCACTGTCCTGGTCTCACTCCTCGGGGAGGCCGACCAGATCGTCGCCGGCATCGAGAAGACCGTCGCCGAGCAGGGCCCAGAAGCCGATGTGGCCGACCGGCTCGCCGCCGTCTTCCACAAGCTGCGCCTCTTCCATCACCAGGTCGAAGCGTGTGTCGGCAACCCCGTGCTGGAGGGCCTGCTCCACCAGGCCAGGGCCTTCAGCGACGAGGAACGGCTCGAGCTCACCATGAACCTCGCCCCCGAGCGCACCGAGGCGTTCCGTGCCCGCTACCACGAGCACCGCCAACTCTTGGACGCCCTCCTCGAACGGGACGAGGACCGAGTCGAGGAACTCGCCGCGCGGCACCACCGCGCCGCGCTCGTCCAGCTCTCCAGCAGCTGACCCCTCAAGCCGTCTGCCCGCCACCGGCGTACGGGATGCGCGCGGCGGGCAGGAGTTCCCTTTGTGCTATAGCGTATAGCCAAGGAGTCGCCATGATGCCCGATTCCCCGCCCGCCTCCGGCGCGGCCGGCACCCTGCACCGCTCCGCTCCCGGCGAGCGCAGCCCCATGGCTGAAGACGTCTGTTTTCCCAGGGTTTCCGGGACCTCCGGAACTGCCGTACATGTTGCATCCCGGTAAGAACGCCGTGACGTTTACCCGCGACCGATGACGCGCGTGCGGAGCGTTCGTACAGTGACTCCGCGTTGGTCGGACCATCCGTCCCGGGCATTCCCTTCTCCATGACGATCACTGACCGGGAGGAAAGGCTCCATGCACGCTCTTCCGATCCAGGCTCCGGTGCCCGGAGCGTCGGTCTCGTGTGCGGCGAGCGCCAATGGGGCCGAATGACGATCCGGGACGACGAACCGCCGAGGAGCGCGGCACGGAAGGAGACGTTCGTCTTCTCGCCCGAGGACGGGGTGCCACCGCAGATCGGTCCCTTCGCGCACGCGACCCGCTTCGGATCGCTGGTTTTCGTCACTGGTCAGATGCCCACCGACCCGGCGACCGGCTGGCTGGTGGAAGGTGGCCCGGTCGCCCAGGCGCGACAGGTGCGACGCAATCTGACGGCCGTCCTGCGGCAGTTCGGCCTCACCCTCGACGACGTACTGATGGTCCGCGTCTATCTCACGTCCTTCGACGATTTCGACCTCGTCAATGCCGACTACGAGACCTGGTTCGACGGCCCCCTTCCGAGCCGCACGTGTGTAGGTGTCTCGGGTCTCGCGGTGGGCGCCTCGATCGAGATCGACCTGATCGCCGCAATCCCGGAGGGGGACGCCTCATGAAACTGCCCCGGCAGCGGGTCGGCGGCCCTGCCCGGGACGACCGCACGCCGCACGCGTGCCCAACACCGGGACCTGGGGTAATCGGCATGCGCGCGCCGAAGGTTCCGCCTTTGCGTGGCCGCGCTCATAGCGTCGGCGACGCGCTGATCGCCTATCTGGAACAACTGATCGCGCTGGGCGAACTCGTTGCGGGGGACAGGCTGCCGGCGGAGCGCGATCTGGCCGATTCGCTGTCGGTGTCGCGGACCTCGCTGAGGGAAGCTCTGCTCCAGCTGGAGGCGAAGCACCTCATCGAGCGGCGGCCGGGCCGGGGCACCGTGGTCCTGGCACCGCCCGCCCAAGTCGAGGATCTCTACGCCCCGCTGGCTGACTTGGCTGACGCCGACCGGGAACTGGCCGCTGTGGCCGAGCTGCGGACGCTTATCGAACCGAAGAACGCCGAGTTCGCGGCATCGCGCTCGACCAGGGCCGACCTGTTTCAGATGGACGACATCCTGCACGCCACGGACGAGAACCTGCTGGAGGCCAAGTCACTGGAGATGGACGTCCAGATTCATCTGACCCTGGCCAGGGCGAGTCACGACCCGTTACTCACCGCGCTGACCACCGTGGTCAGTTCATGGACCACCCCGGTGCGGAAGGACTCCCACCGCAGCCGGGAAGGTCGTCGCGTGTCCCTGGCCGGTCACCGGGAGATCCGTGACGCAATCAAGGCCCGAGACCCGGCGACTGCGGCCCGCGCCATGTGCCTGCGTCTCGCCGACGTGGACCGGTTGATCCGGCGGACGCGCCGGGACGGCGCAGACGTTACCTGATCCTCCTCTCCTCTTCCGGCCACTCTCCTCCACGGCGACGCGTCACGCCGCGGCGAGATCCTCCCTCCGCAGACCCCCGCTGTTCGCACCGTTCCCTCGGCACGGCGCTGTTCACCCTGTACCGAAGCCAGACCGGAACCCGTTCCCCACGACACGATCACAGGAGCAACCCATGAACGACCCAGCCATGGACCCGGCAGACGCCCGGGACACTCTCGTCGCGGGTCTCGGACGCCGCGGCTTCCTCCGCGCCGCCACTGCCGTGACCACAGTGGCCAGCGCGGCGACGGTGCTCACGCAGGGCCGGGCGCGGGCGGCCGAGTCGGCCAAGGACCCCGCGGTCGCGTTCCCGAAGGAGATTCTCCAGCCCGGCAGGGGCGCGGTCCACGGCACGCACTATCTGCCCTCGGTGCCGGACCAGGTCCGCTGGGGGTACGTACCCGCGCGCGACGCGAAGCCGGTGCTGCGGATGCGCTCGGGGGAGACGGTGACCGTCGACACGCTCTCCCACGAAGGGCTCCTGGAGGACCAGGGACGCGATCCCGCCGCCTATTTCGCGCGCCACGGCGTGCGCGCCGATCAGGTGCTCGGCGACGCGATCGCCGTGGCCCGCGACTACACCAGGACCCCCCGCGACTTCGATGCCGACGGCCCGCACGTGGTCACCGGCCCGATCCATGTCGTGGGGGCGCGCCCCGGAGATGTGCTGAAGATTGAGATGCTCTCGATCCTCCCGCGCGTGCCTTACGGTGTCGTGACGAGCCGCCACGGCAAGGGCGCCCTCGCCCGCCAGTCCGGCGGCTCCGCGCCGGCCGGGATCACGCTGGACGAGGTCATGCCGCCGGTGTCGACGGACGGACGGCCCGTCGACGACCCTGCCGACTACGGCAATGTCTCGCTCTTCACACCTGTCCGCCGCGGTACCGGCAAGACACTCAACGGCGTGATGCCGGTGGGCACTTCAGGTGAAGTGACGTTTCCGCTGAACCCGCACATGGGCATGATGGGCGTCGCTTTCGCGTCCGGGGACACCCTCACCGCACCGGCGCTCAACTCCGTACCGCCGACCCTCGGGGGCGGCAATATCGACATCAACCTGCTTACCCAGGGCTCGACCTTCTATCTCCCGGTCTTTGCCGAGGGCGCGCTGTTCTACACCGGCGACCCGCACATGGCCATGGGCAACGGCGAGGTGGCGCTCACCGCCATGGAGGGTTCCCTGCGTACGACCTTCCGTCTGACCGTCTGCCGGCGTGGTTCCGGTGACGCCCCGTCCGTCGCCTTCCACTATCCCTTCGCCGAGACTCCCGACGCGTGGGTGGCCGTGGGGCTGTCGGACCCCGACGGCATCCCAAACAGCCTAGTCAGCGACCTGGACGTCGCCATGCGCCGTGCCGTGGTCAACGCGTTGGACTTCCTTCAGCACGACCTGGGCATGAGCCGCTCCGTGGCATACGCCTACCTGTCGGCGGCTGCCGACTTCCAGGTGTCCCAGGTCGTGGACCGCACCGTCGGCGTACACGGAGTGATCAAGAAGGATCATTTCCACGACAAGCACCACGCACGATAAGCCGAACGCCCCATGGACGTACGGCAGTCCTGCCCCGCTGCCAACGACGGCAGCCGCGCCGGGTGCAACCCGGCCCACACCACAAGCAGTTGGAACACGATGCCGACACCTCGACGCCTGGCCCGCGCCGCGGCGAGAAAGTGATCAGTGAGGCACATGAGCGAATCAAGAATTCCGAACAGACGTGGCTTTCTCGGCGCCGTGGGCGCGGTCGGCGCTCTGGGCATCGTTGGCGGAGTGGCGGAGCCGGCCTTCGCGCAGCGGACCGCCGCCCCGGCGAGTACCCCCGGAAAGCCGTCTCCCCTGGGCACTTTCAAGCTGATGGAGGCGACCGTCGCCGACATACACGACGCCTATCGCGGCGGTCGGCTCACCTGCCGGCAGTTGGTGGAGCAGTACCTGGAGCGGATCGCCGCCTACGACAAGCAGGGTCCGACTCTCAAGGCGCTCATCACCGTCAATCCACACGCGCTCGACGTCGCCGACGACCTGGATCGCCGCTTCCGGCGCTCGGGGCTGACCGGCCCGTTGCACGGCATCCCGGTCATCCTGAAGGACAACTTCGACACCTTCGACATGCCGACCACGGGCGGCAATACGGCCATGCGTGACTCGCAGCCTCCGGCCGACGCGTTCGCGGTCGACAAAATGCGCAAGGCGGGGACACTCATCCTCGCTAAGGCCAACCTTCAGGAGTTCGCCCGGGGCGGTAACTCGCTCAGCTCGCTGGGCGGTCAGGTCCTCAATCCGTACGACCTCAGCCGGACACCTGGCGGATCCAGCGGCGGGACCGGTGCGGCGATCGCATCGAACTTCGCCGTCCTGGGCACGGGCAGCGATACAGGCCAATCGATCCGCTCCCCAGCCTCCGCCAACAGCCTTGTCGGCGTGCGCCCCACGAGGGGCCTCATCAGTCGGCACGGCGTCATACCGAACAGCATCACGCAGGACGAGATCGGGCCCATCACCCGTACCGTGGAGGACGCGGCCCGGCTGCTCGACGTCATGGTGGGCTTCGACCCGGCCGACCCCATCACCGCATTCGGGATCGGCCGCGCTCCCCGCAGCTACACGGACCAGCTGAAGGCCAACGCGCTCCGTGGCGCCCGCATCGGCGTGATGACCAACATGTTCGGCACCGAAGAGCGCCACCAGGAGGTCAACCGCGTCATGGAGGACGTGATCTCCACGATGCGCTCGCGAGGCGCGACCATCATCCGCTTCAACCTGACGGCGTACGACACCCTCCAGTCCCTCGTGGCCAACTCGACCTGGGAAGCGCACACGGCCATGGACGCGTACTTCGCCGAACTCGGCCCGGACGCCCCGGTGCGGACCCTTGAACAGTTGGTCGCCACCCGGACAGCAACTCCGGAGCCACAGGCAGCGCTTGAGACCGAACTGGCGATCAAGGACGGACTGAACACTCCGGAGTACAAGGACCGCACGCTCAATCGGGAGAAGCTGCGGCTCGCCGTGTCGGCCAAGATGGCCGAGCTCGGACTGGACGCCGTCCTGTATCCGCTGCAGAAGGTGCTCGTCTCCCCGGTCGGAATACCGCAGCCGGAACGCAACGGCACCCTCTCCAACGGCACCGGGTTCCCGGCCGTCTGCTTCCCCGGCGGGTTCTCCACTCCCACGGCGGCGGCCCCGATCGGCGTGCCCGTGGGCGCCGAATTGCTCGGGCGGGAGTACAGCGAGCCGCTGCTGCTCTCACTCGCCTACGCGTACGAGAAGGCCGCGGGGGCGCGGAAACCACCGCGTGCCACGCCGCCCCTTGCGCCGTAGGCGAGAGTGTCTGTGAACAAACTGATCCACAGTGGCGAGCGCAGTAGGCGATTTCTCCGGTAACCCCTCATAAGGGCAGGGCCTCTTGATAGCACCCGTGGCGACGAAACCAGTCTGGAGCAAAGAGCCCCTGCCGCCGTTGTACACCGCCGCCGATCCAGCTGTCACGCCGGCCTCCGACGTGACAAGTCCCAGGTCGGCTTCGCCACCGTCGTCCACCGCGCGGACGTCTCCCGAACCTTCCTCTATAACAACCGGGCTTGATCCGCTTTGGCGGACATTCGAGATCAGGGGTTCGTCCCCGGGAGGATGTCCATCATGGAGAGCATGCGCGTCGGAATTCAAGGCCGAGATCGTCGAACTGTGCCGACGCGGTAACCGCTCGGACGGTCGCCAAGGACCTCGATCTAACCTCGGGCTTTACGAGGTGGTCTGTCCGAGGCTTGATCACAAACGCGAGAAGTGCTCCTGACCTGGGATGATAGGAACTTGTCGAGGGTCCAGATCGTGCCGTGGAAAGAAGCACTTTTCAGGTGAGGCAGCGTACCGGGTCGTACCCGCATGTCCGCGTTGAGGGCAGCGGTCGTGGAGTGGTCTCGCAGGCCGGGGCAGTGCTGCTGGTGGAGACGGTCCGCAAGGCCGGCCTGGATACTGCGATATCGGCGGCTCTGGCACCGTGGCGCAAGCCGCGGGCGGTGCACAATCCCGGCAAGATCCTGCTGGATGTGGCGCTCGCGGTCGCCCTCGGAGGCGACTGCCTGGCGGACGTCAGCATGTGCGGGGCGAGCCGGCCGTGTTCGGACCGGTGGCCTCGGATCCGACGGACTCCCGGCTGATCGACACGCTCGCAGCGGGTGGGCAACGCGCCCTGAACGTGATCCGCAGCGCCCGGTCCCAAGTGCGCCAGCACGTGTGGAAGTTGGCCGGGCGGACGGCACCGGATGCGACCAGCTCTGTGACAGTGGACCTGGACGGCGTCCTGGTGATCGCGCACTCCGACAAGGAAGACACGGCTGCGACCTGGAAGAAGACCTTCGGCCACCAGTGCGCCATGAGGCGCTCTGACGTATCCCCGGCTCAGCCGGGAGGAACTTGGAAGGAGGTTCCTGGGCCTGATGACTTACCCGATCCGGAAACGGTGACGGGACAAGAGCATGTCAGGAAACTGGCGGCCGTGCCGAGACGCTACGGACGGTGCGTCAGGTGGCCCGCGTGACATGGCGAAAGCTGAACTGCTTGAACCCCAATCTCCAGCGGAGGCAACGAAGACTCCTCCGGCACTGCGTCCGAAGCCGGAGTCGTCGTCTGCGGTGGCTTGATGGTGTGGCCGCGGCACCTTCCGGACGGCGACGCGACGCTCAGTCAGAACGTTCAAGGAGATGAGTGGGGCGCCTGCCTCACGATGTTACGTACGTCGGAGACGAACATGGGATCGCCTAGCCTCGCCGTTTCAGTTGAGGGTGATGGCTGGATGAGCGGGGTCGTTTGGAGCGGTGTCGGTCGGTGGGCATGGTGGGGGCCCGGCGCGGTGGGCCGGGTTCTCCAAGGTCCTTCGG
>NZ_JBIWLW010000056.1:0-30109 GCF_044766385.1 Streptomyces sp. NPDC102274
GGACCGTACTTCGAGCGCCGTGCCATGTGGATCTACACCCTCCCGGACCATCAAGAACCATTATCAGGTGCGTCCACGCCACGGGGGTCACCTCAGTACCAGCTCGACACCCGGTATCTGGACTTGTTCGGCGAGAACACGAGCTGCGCGATCGACTCGATCCTCCAGCTGGCGTAGGGTGCGGCGGCGCGGGCACCCTCGCATAGGCTGGCCGTCTCATCCGACGCACCGCGACGGGGATCAGCCCATGCACAGCAGCACCAGGATCCGTCTGATCGAGCCCACCGACGCCGCACCGATCGCCGCGCATCGGGTGCGGGACTTCGAGGCTTTCCGGCCGTGGGAGCCGGCCCAGCCGGCCGACTTCTTCACCCCGGAGGGCCAGGCGGAGCGGATCGACAGCCTGCTGGCCGGATACGGGGCCGGCACGGTCTGGCCGGGCGTGGTGCTCGCCGACGACCAGGTGATCGGGCAGGTCACCGTCGGAGGCATCCTGCCGCAGCCGCACCTGCGTCGCGGCTCCGTCGGATACTGGATCGCCAGCGTCGCCCAGAATCAAGGGCACGCCGGGCACGCCGTCGGGCTTGTGCTCCGGGTGATGACGGACGAACTCGGGTTGCACCGCGCCGAGGCGTCCACCAATCTGGAGAATCTGCCGTCGCAGCGGGTGCTGCGCCGCAACGGGTTCAGCCCGTACGGCGTCGCGCACTCCTCGATCTTTCTCGACGGGAGCTGGCGGGACGGGCTGCTGTGGGAGCGGGTCCTCGGCGACTAAGACCATGTCCTATGTGGAGATCGCTCGTTGAGCTGAACATGGGGCGGGGTACGCGGAGTTGGATTGTTCCGGATGGACTGTGGGAGATCGCGGAGCCGTTGGTCCCGCCGTCGAAGGTCCGGCCGCAGGGCGGCGGGACACAGGACACGCCTGATGACCTGATGAGACGCTGTTCGCCGCGATCGTCTATGTGCTGGTGAGCGGTTGCGCCTGGCGGGCGTTGCCGCCGTGCTTCGGGATCTCGAAGTCGACCGCTCACCGCCGGTTCGTGATCTGGTCCAGAGCCGGCCTCTGGGGCCGGCTGCACGAGGCCGTCATCTGGCCGGTCTCCACACGAGACACGACCCTGAAAACGGCTGGCACTACAAGCCGCGCAACCTCCACACCGGCAAGGCGTACGACGTGCCTGACCTGTGTAAATGGCTCCGCGGTAAACGCATCGGTGTCCGCATCGCCCGCAAAGGCATCGAATCCAGCGAACGATTAGGACGCCGAAGGTGGGTCATCGAGCGCACCATGTCCTGACGTGAAGCGGTTGGGGCGAGCGGGCGGGCTTCCGTCTACCGTCTGCTCGGCGGCGGCCGCCCACAGGGACTCGGAGGGGCGTGCCGGGTACGCGGCGGGCGACCGGGCGTCCTCGGGGCAGCACGGCCCGGCCCCGCATGTCCTGTCGGCACCACCGAAGCGTTCAGCCCCGTCTTCGGCGTGCATACACACCGTCCGGGTCGGTGTGCGTCTCCTTACGCGCCTTCTGGCGGCAGCGCCGGGACCACCAACTCGATCCCGCCAAGTGGCAACCCCCTCCTGCGCTCAGCGTCACATGCCTCACCGTAGGGGCTTGCCAGCGGTACGCAGAGGGAGTGCGGAGTGTTCCTGCCGCTGCGAGGTGCGGTCCGGTTCAGATGGCTCGTCGGCGGATGCGTATCACCAGCACGGTCAGCAGGACGGCGGTGAGCGCGATGAACAGGCCGGCTTCGATGGCCTGCAGGGTCCAGAAGCGGTCGCCGGGCTGGTATTCGTACCAGTCCTTGAGGCCGTGCCGGTGCAGGTAGCCGGGCCACTCCTCGCGCGGCATGCCGGCGGCGAGGGTGTCGGCCTCGACCTTGCTCAGCCGGTGCCCGTCCGGGCCGACCAGGCCGTGTCCGAGGATCCGGTCCTGGGGTCCCGGCTGCAGCGCGTGGACGTTCCCCGCGGTGGGGTCGAGCGTGACCTGGCGGGGTGGCAGCAGATACATGCGCAGCTGCGTCTCCACCGGGACCCGTACGACGAGGTAGGCGGCGAAGGTGGCTGCCATGGCCGCCAGAGTGCGGCGGAGATAGGCACCTGCCACCGCGCCGGCCACGAAGGCGAACAGCGTGTGCGCCGGAAAGACCAGGCCCTGCACCGAAAAGGCCATGTCGAGGCGGCCTTTGACCTTCGCATCGGCGGAGAACCACCAGGTGACCAGCCACGACAACGCGCACGACGTCAGCAGGACCCCCGCTCCGGCAACGGATATCTTGGTGCGTAGCCAGCGGGTGCGCGGTACGGACTGGGACCAGGCCAGTTGCCAGGTGCCCTGCTCGTACTCACGGGCCAGCAGGGGTGCGCCGAGGAACAGGCCGGCGGCCGCGGGCAGTGCCACCAGCCAGGGCACCACGTTGTTGATGTAGGGCTGGTAACCGTCGGCGATGTCCTGCAGGAAGACGCTCTGACAGCCGCTGCGCATGGTCTGTAGGCAGTCGTCGACGCCGGAAACGGTGAACAGGTGGTGCATGTCGAGGGCGTTGGGGACCAGCGCGAGCGCGGTCAGCGCGAACACGGCGGCCAGCAGGGCGGCATCCATGCGGTGCTGGCGCCAGATCAGCCACTTCATCACACACTCACCTCGCCGGCGACACGGTGAGTGCGGGCCCGATGGGACTGCTCCAGGTAGGCGTGCACGAGGTCCTCCAGACCGAGCGGATGAGCCTGCCAGCCGGGCGCTGCTGGGCCCGCGCCGGTGCGGGCCACAACGTTGATGTGCCGTTGACCCTGCGCGACGGTGAGCACGCCGTCCGCCGAGCGCAGGGCGTCGTCGCTGTGTCCGTTGCGCGGGCCGACCAGGAGTCGGTGCCCGGCCAGGAGCGTGTCGAGGTCATCCGCCAGCCGGATGCGGCCCTCGTCGATGAGGACCAGGTAGTCGCAGACCCGCTCCAGCTCGGTGACAACGTGCGAGGAGAAGAGCACAGTGATCGCGTCGTCGGCGACAGCGGTCATCAAGGACCGCAGGAACTCGCGCCGGGCCAGCGGGTCCAAACTCGCCAACGGCTCGTCCAGCACGAGCAGCCGGGGCCGCTTGGCGAGCGCCAGGACCAGAGCGACCTGGGCCTGCTGCCCGCCGGAAAGCTGACCGGCCCGGCGCTCCAGCCCAATGTCGAGGCCGGCCAGGCGGCGCTCCGCGTATGCCTGGTCCCAGCCGGGGTTCATCTCGCGCCCCAGACGCAGCAGTTCGCGCACCTTGAAGCGCTTGTAGAGAGGGTGTTCCTGGGCGACGAAGCCGACCTGGGACAAGGCCGCGACGGTGTCCGTGGCAGCATCCCGGCCCAGCACGGACACGGTGCCGGAGGTGGGATGCAGCAGCCCGGCGATCAGGCGCAGCAGCGTGGTCTTGCCTGCACCATTGGGGCCGACCAACGCGACTACGCGGCCCGCCGGCAGATCCAGGTCGCAGCCATTGAGGGCGAGCAGCTTGCCGTACCGCTTGGTCAGGCCGCGGGTGCTGACGACCATGTCGGTGCTCATGCCACGCCCTCTCCGTCTGCGACGCCGCTCCCCCGCCGTACGGCGGCGATCAGCGCGGTGACATCGGCCTCGTCGAGGCCGGCCGCCTGCGCCTGGTCCAGCCAGCGCTCCAGGTTGCGGCGCAGGACGGCATAGCTGCCTGAAGGGACTGCCGCGCGAGGCGATTCGGCGACGAAGGTCCCGATCCCCGGCCGGCCGTGTACCAGCCCCTCTTGCTCCAGCTGGCGATACGCCTTGGCCACGGTGTTGGGGTTGATGGCGAGCTCGGCGACCACCTCACGGATCAGCGGGAGACGGTCTCCGGGCAGTAAGTAGCCCAACAGCAGCGCGCCACGCACCTGGTGGACCAACTGCAGATAGGGCGGGACCCCGGACGCGGAGTCCTGATGGAAGACGAACATGACCTCCCCTCCATTCTTCTACTACTTCCCTAGGAAGCTAGTAAAAGTAGGCCAATGAAGGAGCTGCTTTGTCAAGAGGCGTGCACCGAACGCTCGATCCTCTGCTGGTGGTCCCCGAGTTGCTCGCGGAGATCAGCGTCGACCCCGCGGTCGACCGGGGCGTGCCCATACGAGAGCTGGGGTGACCAGGGCGCGCATCGAGTTGTGATCAATGGGCGATCCCGAATGAGGTCTTTGACCCAGATCAGATCAGGCGCTCGACGGTGTTCCTCTCCTTGGAGAAGTCGGCATCGTGGTTCGGCACTCGCCGCGCACATGCGGCCGGTCGATCGACGCGTAGGTCGGATCAGCTGTGCGTGGTGGCGGGTGGGCCGGCGATAGCGATGAGCCGGAACTTGGTCTCGTCCTCGCTGCCGGGCACGGCGGTCATGATGACGATCTTGAGTTCGGAGTCGCCGTCCATCAGGATGTCGCAGTCCACCGTGACCGGGCCAACCGACGGGTGGTCGATCGTCTTGTGGTCCTCGCGGTGTGCGGCCACCTCTCCGGTCGCCCATAGCTCGGCGAACCTCCTGTTGCCCGCGTTCAGATCGCGGATCAGCGCGGCCAAGGGGCTGTCCCGAGGGAAGCGGCCGGTGGCGCGGCGCAGGTCGGAGACGACGGCGGCGTCGGTGGCGTCGCGGTCCGTCTCGGTCACTGGCCACAGCGCGAGGTGGGCGGGACCGGCGTCCACCGGGAACCTGTCACGGGCGAAGTTACGCAGCCGCGGCGGCGAGGCGGAGGGGTCGCCCAGCAGGGCGGCCCACCCATGGTTCCACCACACCAGTCGCCAGTCCGCCGCGAACACGGCAACCGCCACGTCCCCGAGCCGGGCGAGCACCCGCTGCATGCCGGGCGGAAGATGGTCGGAAATCGCGCCGCCCACCGGCGGGACGAGCTGGGCCAGCCGGTACAGGTGATCCCGCTCGGCGGTGGACAACTGCAGGGCGCGCGCCAAGGACGCCACCACCGACGCTGAGGGTGTCGTGGCCCGCCCCTGCTCCAGGCGCACGATGTAGTCGACCGACACCCCGGCCAGATCGGCCAGTTCCTCACGCCGCAGTCCCGCCGCCCGGCGCCCGCGGGCCACCGGCAGCCCGGCGGCCGACGGAGGCAGCCGGTCCCGCCACGTGCGGATCATCGCGCCCAGTCCGGTTCCGGAGGTCGTCGACATGCTCTCCATCCTCCTGCATCCCCAGTCGTGCGTGTCAGCGCGAGGGTGGTACTGGTTTTCCTACCGTCGAAGCCTGCCTGGTCCGCCTACTCCGTCGGGACCAGTATCGAACGCATGACGATCACCTTCATCACCGGAGCCAACAAGGGTCTCGGCCGTGAGACCGCCCGCCGCCTGATCGAGTGTGGCCACACCGTGCTCGTCGGAGCGCGCAACCGCGAGCAGGGCGAGGAGGCCGCCGCCGCGCTCGGCGCACGCCACGTCCCCATCGACGTGACCGACGACGCGTCCGTGGCCGCCGCGGCCGCGAACGTCGCCGAACACGAGGGAAGGATCGACGTCCTGATCAACAACGCCGGTGTCCACGGTCCCGTCGGCGACCCCAGCGACCTCACCGCCGCCGACGCCCGCGCCGTCCTCGACGTCAATGTCATCGGCGTCATCCGCACCACCACCGCGTTCCTGCCGCTGCTGCGCCGCTCGGACGCCCCTGTGATCGTCAACGTCAGCAGCGGCATGGGCTCCCTCGCCCTCACCCACGACCCCGCCCGGCCCGAGTCGCGCGTCCTCGCACCGCTGTACACCTCCTCCAAGGCGGCGCTGACGATGTTGACCACGCAGTACGCCAAGGGACTCAAGGGCATCCGCGTCAACGCTGCCGACCCCGGATACACCGCGACCGACCTCAACGGTCACAGCGGCCCCCAAACCGTCACGGAGGGCACGGACGCGATCGTCGCCCTCGCCACCGAGGAGCCCGGCGCCGGCACCGGACGCTTCGTCTCCCGCCATGGCGAGATCGCCTGGTCCTGAAACAGCCATGCGGCGGATCAGGCATTTCACGCGACGAGGACAGCGCGAACGCGTCGCAGTATTCGGAGTGGCTCCAGGGCGCGGATCGCATCGAGATCAATCTGCGGTGTACGCCCGACCGGTGAATTGACGCATCGTCAGGCGAGGCGATACTGAAATCCCGCAGTCGCCGATCCCACGGTCACCACCAATCGGGGACGGGTCCGCGGATGTCGATACGATACCCGTCCCCTGGGCGGAGCACGCAATGACCCGTTCGCGATATCGAACGTATCATTGCTACGCACGACCTACTCAAGCGAACAGACCTGACGATCGAAGGAGATCGCCCGATGTCCCCCAGCAGCCCGGTCCGAACCGCTCTGGCCGCCAATCTCCGCCGGGAGAGGAACCGGCGCGGCCTGTCGCTCTCCGAGCTGTCCCGGCTGTCCAAGATCGGCAAGGCGACCCTGTCGCAGCTGGAGTCGGCCACCGGAAATCCGACCATCGAGACGGTCTTCAGCCTCTCCCGCGCCCTGGGGGTGCCCATCTCCGATCTGCTGGACACCGGTCACGCGGAGGCGCTGACCGTGGTGCGGGCGGCCGAGGTTGACGTGCTGAGCGGAGAGGGCGTAGATCTGCGTCTGCTCCGGCGGATCGAGACCGGCGGGGTCATCATGGAGGTGTATGACCAGCAGGTACGCGCCGATTCGCAGCAGCCGTCGCTCGGGCATGCCGGCACCGAGCACACCGTGGTGCAGAGCGGCACGCTCGAAGTCGAGGTGGACGGCCACCAGGTGGAACTGGAGCCTGGCGACTACGTGTCGTTCGATGCCTCGCTGCCGCACCGCTACGCGGCGCACGACGGGCCGGTGCGTTCGGTGTTGCTGCTGCAATACCGATCGGGGAGCAGCGCCCTGCACGAGGCGCCGAGCACGCCTCACTGACGGCGGCACGGCACGGGAAGGGTCCGCGGGGGCGGCGGGCGCTCCGTTCTCGGGTGGCCGTTGACGCCTCCAACGCCTAGCCATAGCCTCAACTGCGTTCGTTATGCAGAACGCGGCCTGATGTGTCGTGGCCGCCAGAACCGGGTGCTGCCGCCCTGGGTGAGCGTGCTGGCCCGGTAGGTATCCGAGGCCCGCACGACGGCCGAGCGGTGTCTGTAGGAGGCGGTGACGCGGGCGACGCACCGGGCCGATTCAGGGCTCGCGCCGATGTTGGCGGAGCTGCTGGAGGTACCAGATGGCAAGCGGGTAATGCGGTCGACGCCCCCGCCGCGAAGCTGAGAGCCCGTATGAACACGTAGACCGGTAGACAGCCTCAAGTCCGGACAGATCTGGGCAGTCGGACCTCCCTGCTCTCTCAGCCGGCGCGAAGGATCCGGAAGCGATCGGGTTCCGCCGGATCTCGGTCAACGACTTGGATCGGCGTCCAGGCCCACTGCCAAACGCTGATGCCGGGCGTGCGGGAGAACTGGATCTTCCCGCGGGTGCCTTCGACTGCAACATGCGGCCAGGATTCGGCAATGCGCGCCCGGTCCGTGCCGTGTGAACGAAGCACGTCGGCGAGGACGGCGACCGTGTCGTAGCCCTCGAAGGCGACGAAGGAGGGCGCTTCGGCCAGCCGCTCGCGGAGGGTCGTCTCGACTCGTACACCGAGTGGGCTGAGGTGCTCGGGCAAGTAGCGCAAGAACGGGATCGCGGTGCTGTTCTCGCCCAGCGAGGACGCCCATTCGGGGGAGCTCGGGTTGCCCGGCCGGAGCACCGATCATGATTTCGGCGAGGCGCCGGTCGTGGCGGACGGACTCGACGATCGGCACCGCCGGGTCCGGGTGGCCGACCAGGAGAAGGAGGGCTGTCGCGCGATGGTCGACGAGTGCGTCGCACACGGCCGTGGGGGTAAGCGTGCGCATGTCGAGTTCGGTGACGGTGCCACCGCGTGGAGCGAGGTAGTCCCGCAGAATGCGGGCCCCAGACGCCCAGTAGGCACTCGGCTGGACTGCTGCGGCGATGCGACGGTGGCCCGCGCTGAGGAGGAAGTCCGCGTAGAACCGCCAGCCGCGGGACTGCGGCGGGGAGAGGCGCGCGACCCATTTTGTCGGCTGTTCGGTGAGCGCGTCGAGAACCGCTGACGAGCAGAGGAACGGCAGGCCGAGGGCGTCGGCCCTGGTGGCAGCGGCGCGAGCGACGACGCTGTGATACTCCCCCGCCAAAGCAGCCACGCCCAGGCGAGCCAATTCGTCTACGGCCGACGCGGCCTTCTCCGGATCAGCCGCGGTGTCTCGGACTACCAGTTCGAGTGGTCTTCCGAGGATCCCGCCGGCGTCGTTGACTTCGCGAACGGCCAGCTCGAGTCCAGCGAGCAAGTGCCGGCCCGCCTCGACCCAGCCGGGCCGGGTGAGCGGAACGAGAGCGCCGATCTGGACGGATGATCCGTCAGCCGGTCGAGGTGGCGGTGGTGGCGTATTCATGTGTGGGTGTCTTCCGTGTGACGACTGGGTCGCAGGTTGCCCGGATCACAGAATGGCAAGGTCCGGTGGGACGCGTCCATCTCATCCCGCCATGGCGGGCGCCCCCATGGTGATCACGCCCGGAAGACGCGGTTCTTCGCCTCGGAGCGGGGATGGGTGCGCCGGTAGACCTCCGACGAGTCGGGGGTGACGCCGACGAGGCCGCCGGTGACCAGGCAGGCACGCAGCGCCCGCCGAACCGGTCGAGCGGGACCCGCACCCGGTGGTCCCGTACGTGAATGCCCCGGAGCGTGTGCTCCGAGATGATCACCCGCCGCTCACCTGCCCACCGCGTAGCCCTGCATACCGCGCGCGTTGGCCGCGGCCTTGAGCCAGCCGTCCTCACGCGCGACGGCGCTGACGCGGCCCAGTGACCAGTCGCCGTCCACCTCCATCTCGTGGCCACGGCGGGCGAGTTCGGCGATGAGGTCGGGCGCGAGACGGCCCTCGACCAGCAGATGTCCCGGGTGGGAGTCGCGCGGATAGAACGAGTTGGGCATGTGGGTACTGTGGAACTCCGGTGCGTCGATGGCCTGTTGGAGGCTCATGCCGCCGTGCACCACGTTGAGGAAGAAGTGCAGTGACCACTGGTCCTGGAAGTCGCCGCCGGGCGTGCCGAAGGCCAGCCAGGGCTTGCCGTCGCGGAGCGCGAAGGACGGGGTCAGTGTCGTACGGGGGCGTGCGCCGGGCCGCAGGGAGTTCGGCAGCCCCTGCTCCACCCAGAACATCTGGCCCCGGGTGCTCAGGCAGAACCCGAGTCCCGGAACGGTCGGTGAGGACTGGAACCAGCCGCCGCTGGGCGTGGCCGAGATCATCATGCCTCCGCTGTCGGCCACGTCAAGATGGCAGGTGTCGCCACGCGTCTCCCCCGAGGGCGCGACGGTGGGCTCCCCCGCGCCGGCCGCGGCGGCCCCGCCGCCGGCGGAAGGCTGCGCGTGGTCCGGGTAGTGCGGGAGCCGTGGTGCCCGGCCGTCCGGGGCGCCCGGCAGCAGTTCCAGTGAGGCGGTGCCGGAGATCAGCCGGCGCCGTTCGTCGTTGTAGTCCCGGCTCAGAAGAGCGGTCAGCGGGACGTCGGTGAAGTCGGGGTCGCCGTACCACGCCTCCCGGTCTGCGAACGCGAGTTTGCCAGCCTCGATGACCGTGTGTATCCAGTCGGCGGAGCCGGGCCCCATCTCGGCCAGGTCGAACCCCTCCAGCAGGGCGAGCTGTTGGAGGAAAACGGGGCCCTGCCCCCACGGTCCGGTCTTGCAGACGGTGTGTCCGTGGTAGTCGAAGGTGACCGGTTCCTCGACGGCGGGCTCCCACCCGGCGAGGTCGTCGGCGGTCAGCAGCCCGCCGTGTGCGCGCCCGGAGGTGTCCCGCACCTCGGCGCCGACGCAGTAGGCGCCTATGGCCTCGGCGACGAAGCCGCGGTACCACGCGTCGCGTGCCGCGCCGATCTGGTTCTCCCTGGTGCCGCCCGCCGCCTCCGACTCGTCGGCCAGCCGCCGGTAGGTGGCGGCCAGGACGGGGTTGGTGAAGCGGCTGCCGCCCGCGGGGACGGCGCCTTTCGGCAGCCAGGTCGCGGCCGAGGTCGGCCAGTGGGCACGGAACATGTCGGCGACGGTGCCGATCGCGGTGGAGACCCGGCCCAGGAGGGGGTGGCCGTTGGCGGCGTAGCCGATCGCCGGCTCCAGTACGTCCCGTACCGTCCACGTACCCCAGCGCTCCAGCAGCGTCATCCAGGCGCCGAACGCGCCGGGCACCACCGTGGGCAGCAGGCCGGTGCCCGGGACCAGGCCGAGACCGAGGCCCGCCAGGTGTTCGCCGGTGGCGGCGGCGGGCGAGACGCCCTGTCCGCAGACGACCGACACCTTCTCCTCGTCCGGGGACCAGAGCAGGATCGGCACTTCGCCGCCGGGGCCGTTGAGGTGCGGCTCCACGACCTGGAGGACGAAGCCCGCGGCGACGGCCGCGTCGGCGGCGTTGCCGCCGCGCTCCAGCACGCTCATGCCGGTCGCCGAGGCGAGCCAGTGGGTGCTGGCGACCATGCCCATGTCGCCGACGAGTTCAGGGCGTGTGGTGAACAATGCCGTTCCTTCCGATGGTGATGTCGGGCCCGCCGGTCTCCGGGGTGACGAGGTGACAGGAGACGAGGTGGTCTCCTGCCGTCACGCCCGTCAGCGCCGGAACGTCCCTATGGCAGCGGTCGACCGCGACGGGGCAGCGCGTGTGGAACGGGCACCCCGCTATCCGCTTCGACTGGCTGGGCAGGTCACCGCTGAGCACGACGCGCTCCCGTGCGCGGCCGTGCCCGGGGTCGGGCAGCGGCGCGGCGGAGAGCAGGGCCTGGGTGTACGGGTGCTGGGGGTGGGCGAAGAGTTCCTCGCGGGACGCCGTCTCGACGATCCTGCCGAGGTACATGACGGCGATGCGGTCGCTGATGAACTCCACGACGGACAGGTCATGGGTGATGAAGAGGCAGGAGAATCCCATGTCGTGCTGGAGGTCGAGCAGCAGGTTGAGGATCGATGCCTGTACGGAGACGTCCAGGGCGGAGACCGGTTCGTCGGCGACCACCAGCTTGGGTCCCATGACCAGCGCTCTGGCGAGGGCGACGCGCTGACGCTGGCCGCCGGAGAGTTCGTGCGGGAAGCGGGCCGCCATCTCCGCCCGGAATCCGACGCGTTCGAGCATGTCCCCGACGCGGCGCCGGCGTTCGCGTGTGTCCGACTCGCGGTGCTGCCGGAGCGGACCCGCGACGATGTCGCCTATCTTCATCCGCGGGTTCAGCGAGGAGAAGGCGTCCTGGAAGACGACGTGCACATCGCGGCGCAGCGGCCGTAGCCGCCGTCGGCTCATGCGGGAGATGTCGGTCCCCAGCAGCCGGATATCGCCGGCCGTGGGCATGACGAGGCGGGAGACGCATTTGCCGACGGTGGACTTGCCGCTGCCCGACTCACCGACCAGGCCCAGCACTTCGCCCTGTCCGATGCTCAGATCGACGCCGTCGACCGCGCGTACGGGCCCGTTCCGGCGGCCGGCCCGCGACCTGCCTCGGTAGTGCTTGACCAGTCCGGTCACTTCGAGGACCGCGGTGTCGTTCATGAGGTCTCTCCCCGTCCCGGGTGGTAGCAGGCGACCAGATGGCCGTCCTCGACGTGTTCCAGCGGCGGACGTGCGGCGGTGCAGGCGCTGCTCGCCCGGGAGCAGCGGGCGGCGAACTGGCACGCGTCGGGGTCGGAGGTGGATGGTGGTACGAGTCCGGGGATCTCGGTGAGCCTGCGCCTGGCGCCCCGCAGCACCGCTCTGGACGGCAGCGCGTCGAGCAATCCCAGCGTGTAGGGGTGCTGGGGCCGGTCGAAGAGCGCCGTGGTCGGCGACTGCTCGACATGGCGGCCCGCGTACATGACCACCACCCGGTCGGCGATGTCGGCGACAACGCCCAGGTCGTGGGTGATGAGGATGACGGCGGTGCCCAGTTCGTCGCGCAGTTTGCGGATGATGTCGAGGACGCCGGCCTGGACGGTGACGTCGAGGGCGGTCGTCGGCTCGTCCGCGATCAGCACCTTGGGGTCGCAGGCCACCGCCGTGGCGATCATCACCCGCTGGCGCATGCCTCCGGAGAGTTCGTGCGGATAGGCGCGGACGCGCTGCGCGGCGTCGGGTATGCCGACGAGTTCGAGGAGTTCGACGACCCGTTCGCGGACCTGGGCGCGGGAGAGGCCGGTGTGCCGTCGTACGACCTCGCCGATCTGCCTGCCGATGGTGTACGAGGGGTTGAGGGAGGTCATCGGCTCCTGGAAGACGACCGAGATGTCCTTCCCCCGGATGTCCTGCATGCGTTTCTCGGAGAGCGTGGTCAGTTCTACGCCGTCCAGCACGACGGATCCGCCGATGGTCGCCGAACCGCCGTCGAGGAGCCGTGGAATGGCCATGGCCGTGGCTGTCTTGCCGCAGCCGGACTCTCCGACAAGGGCCAGGATCTCGCCGCGTCCGAGCGTGAACGATACGTCCTTGGTCGCGATGACCGGGCCGTCCTCGGTCCGGTATTCGACGCGCAGATCCGATACTTCCAGCACGGTCATCCCAGCTCCCTGGGGTCGAGCACGTCGCGCAGGCCGTCTCCGAGCAGGTTGAAGCCCAGGGTGGTGAGCGCGATGGCGAGGCCGGGAAAGAACGCGAGCAGCGGTTCCTGGGCGAGGAACTGCTGGGCGCTGGTGAGCATGACACCCCACGACGCCTCCGGTGGCTGGACGCCGAGGCCCAGGAAGCTCAGCGCCGCCTCGCCGAGGATCCCGGCCGGGATGGCGACGGTGGCCTTGACGATCAGGGTGTTGGTCATGTTGGGCAGGATCGCCCGTGACATGATCGCGATGTCGCGGCTGCCGTCGGCGACGGCCGCCTCGACGAAGTCCTGCTGGCGCAGCACCAGCGTCTCGCCTCGCACGATCCGTACCACGGAGGGGAGTTCGGCCACCGCGAGAGCGATGATGACGTTGCGCAGCGACGGGCCGAGGATGGCGGCCATGCCGACGGCGAAGATCAGGTACGGGAACGACAGCACCACGTCGGTGAGGCGCATCAGGACGGAGTCCGTCCAGCCGCGGTAGAAGCCGGCGATCAGCCCGAGCGGGATGCCCACCGCCATGGCCAGGGCGGTGGAGACGACGCCGGCCAGCAGCGAGACCCGCGCGCCGTTGGTGATCCGGGCCAGGACGTCGCGGCCGAGGTCGTCGGTGCCGAGCGGATGGGCGCCCGAGGGTGAGCCGAGGATATGGGTGAGACCGAGCCTGGCCGGGTCGCTCGTCAGCAGTGGGCCGACGAGTGCCACCAGGAGGAACAGCAGGACCAGTACGGCGCCCGCCACGGCCATCTTCCGGCGCAGCAGACGCCGTACGTTGCGCCGCCACTGCGGCACGGGCGCCGTCGTGTGCTGCTCCCCGGTCCTGGTCGGGGGCGTCGCCGGGGGCGGGCCGCTGTCGAGAGCCGCTGTGTTCATTCGGACGCTCCAGCCATGCGCAGGCGGGGATCGAGGTAGGCGTAGGTGACGTCGACCAACAGGTTGACCACCACGTAGCCGGCGACCGTCACCAGTACGGCGCCCTGGATCACCGGGTAGTTGCGCGAGGACACCCCGTCGACGATGAGCTTGCCGAAGCCGGGAATGACGAAGATCTGCTCGATGATGACGGCGCCGCTGATCAGCCCCGCGAGTTGGAGGCCGATCACGGTTGTGACGGTGGTGAGGCTGTTGCGCAGGGCGTGGACGACCTGCGCCGTACGGGAGAGGCCCTTCGAGCGGGCCGTCCTGACGTAGTCGGCGGACAGCTGGCTCAGCAGGGACGAGCGGGTCTGGCGCATGATGACGGCCGCAAGACCGGTGCCGAGGACAAGGACCGGCATCACCATGCGTTCGATGTTGCCGAGGGGATCGTCGGCGAAGCCGATGAAACCGGAGGCGGGCAGGACCTGCCAGTGCACGGAGAAGATGACGATTCCGACGAGGCCGAGCCAGAAGTGCGGTACGGAGAGACCGAAGAGGCCGAATCCGTTGGCCACGTAGTCGAGCACCGATCCGCGGCGCACCGCGGAGACGATGCCGGCCAGCACACCGATCACCACCCCGACGACGATCGCGAGGAAGGTGAGTTCCAGCGTCACCGGGAGGCGTTCACCGAGGATCTGGGTGACGGGCGCCTTGTCCTGGGTCGAAGATCCGAGGTTTCCCTGCAATGCCTGGCCGACGTAGGAGAGGTACTGGACCGGGAGAGGCTTGTCGAGGCCGAACTGCTGGCGGATCGCCGCGACTGCTTCCGGCGAGGGGCTCTCTCCCGCGAGCACCGTGGCGGGGTCGCCGGGCAGTGCCCGGACTCCGAGAAACACCGCGATACTGGCAAGGAAGAGAGTGACCACTGCGGTGCCCGTACGACGGAGTATGAACTCAATCATGAGACATGCGGATCTTCCTGGGATGGGTGGTCACTCGCCGGTGACGCGTGGCGGATGATGAGTGGCCGGTGGCGGATCAGGGGGACAGGGTCGCGGTCTTGAACCGCGGAATTCCGTCCGGTGGGTAGACGACGCCGTGCACCTTGTCGCTCGTACCCGTGAACCATCGGTTGTGGTAGAGGTAGATCAGCGGCCGTACGCTGCCCACGCGTTCCACCGCCTGGGCGTACAACTGGCGTCGCTTCTCCGCGTCGTTCGTGCTGCCGGCCCGCTGGATCAGTGAATCGACGGCGCGGTCGCTGTAGCCGGAGAAGTTGTTCGAGCCGCCGGTCGTGATGATGTCGTTCGTGTCGCCGTCCGGGTCGACGCGTCCGGACCATCCCACGATGTACGCGTCGAACTTGCCCGTCCTGGCGAGTTGCAGGGCCGAGACCAGGTCCAGGGGTTTGATGGAGACCTTGAATCCGACGTCGCCGGCCATCGACTGCACGACCTGGGCCTCGCGTTGGGTCGCCGCGCCGGTGGTCGCCATGAGATCGACGGGGATGGGCGTCTTCAGCCCGGACTTCCTTACGAGTTCACGGGCGGCGTCGGGGTCGAACGGTGTGCAGGGGACCTTCGTGTGCAGCGGACTCTGCAACGGCAGGGGCTGGCAGTCGGGCACCTGCTGGTCGTTCCAGACGGACTTGTTGAGGATCTCCCGGTTGATGCTCATCTCGAAGGCTTTCCGCAGGGCCGGGGATTTGCTCAGCGGAGTTCCGGCATCGGGCCGGACGTTGAAGGAGAGCGACTGGTAGGCGATGGTGTCGGAGCTGAGGACCTTGGTGCCGTCCGCCGACTTCAGTTTGATCGCGTCGCTGGCATCGAGGTGTTCGGCGGCGTCGATGTCTCCGGATTCCAGATTCGCCGTCGCGATGCTGGAGTTGGTGATGAATTTGTACCGGACGCCGTCCAGCCGCACCTTGTCCGCGTCGTAGTAGTCGTCCGACTTGACGAAGTCGATCTGATTCCCGGAGACACGGCTGTCGAAGGAGAAGGGCCCTACGCAGACGGGCGCGGTGCCGAAGTCGTCCCCGAGTTTCCTGACGACGGTGGGCGACATGATGAGCCCGGCGCGGTCGGCGAGTTGGGCCACGAGCGGGGCGGACGGCCGCTTCAGCACGATGTGTACCGTGGCGGGGTCCTTCACCTCGACCCGCGAGACGGCGGAGAGCTCGTTGACCCTGGCCGACGCCTTCATCGTCAGGTGGCGGTCGAGCGTGGTTTTCACGGCGGCGGCGTCCAGCGGTGTGCCGTCGTTGAACTTGACGCCCTGCCGGATCGGGATGTCGAGGGATTTCCCGTCCTCGGCGACCGTCGGGAGCGCGGCCGCCAGTTGCGGAACGACCTTGAGGTCGCCGTCAACGTCGTAGAGCTTCTCGCAGAAGCTGGTGAACACCATGCGCGCGGCGAAGGTGTTGGCGAGCGTCGGGTCGAGGCTGTCCGGCTCGGTGGGCGTGGAGATCGTCAGGGTGTTGGCGGACGGCTCGCCGGAGCCGGCCCCTGGTGTGGAACAGGAGGCGAGCAGAACGGCGGCGGCCACCGCTGCCCCCGCGGTCAGTGCGCGTGGACGCGGTGTGCGTGGACGCATGAGTCCTCGATGGGGTCGGGAGAAGGGGGCATCTCAGCGCTCACGCATCCAGCGTTCGAGACCGTCGGCGTCGAGACGGAGTGCGTCCGAGAGCACGTCGGCTCCGTCCGCGGTGACCACGACGTCGTCCTCGATCGGACGCCGATACCGCGCAGCGCCTTCTCGACCGAGGTAGGCGTCCGGTCCCCGACCGACCAGCCGCGCCCCATCGACTCCGCGAGGGGCGCCGGCTCCGCCGGGCGCGGCAGTCGAGGTGCTCGCGGTGGACAGGCGCCGGTGTGGTCCACCGGCTTGGGTATCCGTTCGTCGGCCATCCGTGCGCGCCTCCGGGTTTCACTCGTATTTCGTATGAGTAAACGAACTCATTCGTTCCATAGAGCGAACACAGAGACGGTAGGACCGTGTCAGATGAGTGTCAATGCTCCGCCATCCCGAATTCGCCGCGCAGGGTCTCCGACTTGGTCGGTACGTCACCGCGACATGTCTCGTCCGGGACAAGACGGCCGGAACGACGCCCTCGCACCATTCCTCTCAGTGTTCGCCATAACGCACGAAGAGCTTTCGTAGCACTGAACGAAGCACCCCGCACGAGCAGATGAAAGCCGAGGCGAAGGCGGTCTGCGCACGTCATGGACCCCCTGAGCGGCCTCACTCGGCCTGTTCGCCACACCGAACATGACATGACGGGCCATTCGATCCGGGCGATGAGCCGAACGACGCCGCGCCGCGGAGACCGGCACCTGGCCGGAGAGCGTGCGGACGCCCGCCCAACACCGAAGCGGACACGGCTGTTGACACTCTCCGATACCCCACATACGCTCCGCGTGTTCGCTTTACAGAACGATAGACCTGTGCTAGGTCGAGGGGATCTCATGCGTTCAAGACTGTTCAGAGGGAATCCGAAAGTGCCCGCGGTGCTGGCGGTCGCTCTGACCGCCGCCCTTCTCGGCGGTGGCGCCGGCACCACCGCCACCGCGCCCACGCCCGTCGACAAGAAGGCGGGCGCCGATCCGTTCGCTCCCGTCGACCCGCAGTCCTGGCAGGACCAGCAGGACATGACCTGGAGCGACTACCGGGCCGTTCCCGGTACGGACTGGGCCGATCCGAAGCGGGAGCCCACCGAGAAGAAGCTGAAGATCGCCGTACTGGCCATCGACTTCCCCGACCAGCCGTTCGTGATGACGCAGCCCAAGGGCAGCGACGTCTTCAAGAACCCTCAGATCGACCCGGTTCCACGCACCGAGATCCCGCAGTTCTACGCGGACTTCTGGAACAAGCCCAGCGAACTCAACCACGGGCACACCGTCAACGAGTACTGGATGGAACAGACCGACGGGCGGATCGGCGTCGAGTTCGTCCCCTTCTCCCCCTACCGGGCCCCGCGGAACTCCTACGAGTACGGCGTCAACGACATCGGCCAGGAGGGCGACGGGTGTCCGGCCGCGCACACCTGTGACGGTTCGATCGAGGACGACATCGACCCAATGTGGCTCGACGACGTCGGCGAGGCGGAGTCCAAGACGTACGACCGGGTCTTCCGCCTCTACGCCGGCTACGACGAGACCTCCGTGTGGCAGGAGTTCGGCGAGATGATGTTCCAGAACAAGGAGGACATCCCCGACGAGTGGGGGCCGCCCGACCCGGCGCTGCCGAACTGGGTCCGCGGCCGGTACAGCGAATGGACGTCGTGGAAGGCCGGATCCCAGCTCTGGGGCAACTCCGGTATCCGGCAAGGTGAGAGCTCGGGGACCATCACCCACGAGATCACCCACACGTTCGACATCGGCGACAACGCCAACAACCCGTACGTACCGCCCTATCACCGTTCGGGCACGGGTCCCTTCGATGGAATGGACCGGGGATCGTTCAACGGGCCCGGAGGGCCGCACAACCGCTGGCAGGTGCCCGCGACGCAGGGTGCGTCGATGCCCGCCGGACATACGCTGCGCACCAGGATGAAGCTCGGTTTCATCGATGACGAGCAGGTCCTGAACCTCACCCCCGAGGCGCTGAAGGCCAACGGCCCCGCGGTGTTCGAGGTGCGGGCCCGTACCGCCGCCGTACGCGAGGACGCCCTCCAGGGGGTCCGCATCGACCTGGGCAAGGACCGGACGCCGTCCTGCGACGTGGCCAAGGACCCGATGTGCTCGGGGCCGGGCTTCACGGACTACACCATCGAGACGGTGCAGCGGATCGGCACCGACTCGTTCACCCCGGACAACGGCGTGCTGCTCACCAAGAACAAGCCCTACGACAACGAGAACAACAGCTGCGGATACCTCTGCTTCAGCTGGATGATCGACGCCAATCCGCAGGACATCGGCATGGTCGACTACAAAAAGCCCGACGGCACACCCGTCATGCGCTCCATCGGCGACTACCGGCAGCTCAACGACGGCCTGTTCCACGCCGGGACCGACTCGGGGAGTGAGTACGAGTACGTCGACCGCGCCAACGGGCTCCACTTCTACGTCATCGACAAGCGGCTGAACCGGAAGGGAGAGCTCTCCTACGTCATCGCCGTCAGGTCCCTCGACGGATCGGGTCCACAGAAGCGGGGCGTCGCGCTGAGCCACGGCAGCCCCGAGGGGAAGCCGGGCGGGACCGGGACCACATGCCGGTTCGATCTCACCAACACGGGGCGCGGCGCGAGCGGCGCGGAGGCCCAACACCAGAAGTCGGACGTCTACCGGCTGACGGCCCAGGTCGACGGCAAGGGCTGGCGGGTGGCACTGCCCAACCAGCTGGCCACGGCGGAGGCCGGCGGGTCCACCGACGTGAAGGTCGCGGTGGCGGCGGGCGACGGCGCCGCCCGCACGGGAAAGGTGTCGCTGACCGCGCGGTCCGAGAGCGATCCTTCGCGGACTGCGACGGCGACGTGCGGCGTGCGCCGCTGATTCGCCGTGATTCGCAGTTGATTGCGGTCAGTTGCAGTTGATCGGCAGCCGATTCGCCGGGCGGGCCGAATGCCCTGTCCTCGAGCTCCGGACGGCCTTGGCAGGCCCGTCCGGAGCTTGAGACCGGCCAGGCAGGGTTGTTCACCCGGCTGATGGGTGGGCTGCCGCGAGTGCGGTGTGGCAGCGGTGATGGTCGCAGGTGTGGAGGAAGTCCTCCAGGGCGGCGGTTCGTTCGGTGTTGCTGGTGCAGGAGCGGACGTAGGCCCATTCGGCGACGGGCCTGCCGGCCCGGACCCGGTCGACCAGAAGCCGTCTTCCATGGATGGTCGGCCGGGCATTGCGGTGCGACACGAAGACCTCTGCTGTGGTGTGCCTGGACATGCCTCCACTCCCTTGCCGGGCTGCTGACGCTGGTTCGCCGGGGAGTGGAGGGTTGGAGCTGCCGGGTTCAGGCCGGTGCGACGGCGTGCGCGAGGGCGGCCAGGCGGTGGGAGCCGGCGATGGCGCGGGCGGTGACGCTGTCGGCCTGGGCGTTGTGGGGTGCGACGGCGTCGGCGAAGAGCTGCATGTCGATGAGCTGCAGTTTGGTGAGGTGCTCGGCGTTGTCGACAGTGATCGCGCTGTTCAGGGCAGCGAGCGCGGCGCTGGAAGCGCTGCCTGTGCCGAGGACGTTCAGGAGCTTGGGCAGGTCGAGGCGGACGCGCTGCGCAACCTCGATGATCTCATCGATGCTCCGCTGATTCAGCATCATCAGCGTGTTGTTGAACAGCTTGGCCATCTGCCCGCTGCCCGCGCCGCCCATGTGGACGACGTTGGCCGAGAACGACGCGAAGACCGGTTCGCAGCGCTTGGCCTGAGCTTCGTCCCCGCCGACCATGGTGGTCAGCGTCTTGGTCAGGGCCCCCGCACGGGCACCGCTGACCGCGGCGTCCAGGACGTGCACGTCGCGGGCGGCGCAGATGCGGGTGAGTTCCTCGGCGAAGGCCGGCAGGCCGGTGCCGTGGTTGACCAGGACGGAGCCCGGCCGCATGGCCTCCAGCAGTCCGCCGTCCACGACGACACTGTGCACGTCGATGTCTTCGGGCAGGCACAGGCAGACGATGTCGCAGGCCACGCCGAGGTCGGCCAATGCCGGCGTGGCCGGCGTGCGGGACGCCGTCGAGGATGTCGAGGGAGGCCGGGCGGCGGGCCCAGGCGTGCAGCGGGTGGCCTGCCTCGGCGATGGCGCGGGCCATGGGGCCGCCCTGGTCGCCCAGACCGATGAAGCCGACGTGGTCCGGAGCGGTGGGGGTTATGCCTCCTTGCGGCGGCCGAGGGGTGCGGGCGGCTCAGCTGCCGATGGTGTCGAGTTCGGTGATGGCGTCGGCGGGCAGCTGGAGGTCGGCTGTGGCGATGTTCTCGCGCAGGTGTTCGCGTGAGGAGGTGCCGGGGATGACGACCGAGGTGGCGGAGCGCTGCAGCAGCCAGGCGAGGGCGACTTGCTGGGGGGAGGCGTTCAGGCGGCGGGCGACGCCGGCCAGGACGTCGGACTGCAGCGGGCTGAAACCGCCGAGCGGGAAGAACGACGCGTAGGCGATGCCCTCGCGGGCGGTGCGGTCCACCAGGTTGTCGTCCTGCCGGTTGACGAGGTTGTACAGGTTCTGTACCGCGACGACGGGCGCGATGGACTGGGCCTCGGTGAGCTGCCTGGACGATACGCCGCTCAGTCCCAGGTGCCGGATCAGGCCCTTGTCGCGCAGCTCGGCCAGCGCGGTGAACTCCTCCTCCAGGGAGTCGTCGGTCGTCCCCTCGCGAGAGGCGGTCCGCAGGTAGACCACGTCGAGTGCGTCCACGCCCAGGTGCGTGAGGTTGTCGTGCACCTGGGCCCGCAGGTCGTCCGGCGCTGTCGAGGGGATCCAGGAACCGTCCTCGCCCCGCCGTGCGCCGACCTTGGTGGCGATGGTGACGCCGTCGTAGGGGTGCAGGGCCTCCTTGATGATCTCGTTGGTGACCGCCGGGCCGTAGAAGTCGGCGGTGTCGATGCAGGTGACGCCGAGCTCGACGGCCTCGCGCAGGACGGCGACGGCCTCGGCGCGCTCGCGCGGCGGCCCGAAGACGCCCGGTCCGGCGAGCTGCATCGCCCCGTATCCCATCCGCGTGATGGTCAGGCCCTCGGCCAGGGTCAGGGTGTCGAGTGTGGTTGCCATGATCAGGCTCCTTACCGCCAGATATCTAACTGGATGGTTACTTACGCTAACACTGACCGACCGTATGTAACCAGTTAGGGATATCCGGCTATGCTGGAGCCGTGACTGACGTGAACACCGACGCGCTGCCCGCACCCCGACGCCGCCCCCGGGATGCCGAGGCGACCAAGGCTCGGTTGCTGGCGGCCGGCACCCAGGAGTTCGCCGCGCACGGCTTCGCCGGCGCCCGCATCGACCGCATCGCCGAGCGGGCCGAGGCGAACAAGCGCCTCATCTATATGTACTTCGGGGACAAGGACGCCCTGTTCACCGCGGTCCTGAAGGCCGAGATCGCCAAGCTCGTCGAGGCGGTGCCGCTCATCCCCGGCGACCTCGCCGCGTTCGCGGCCGCCCGCTTCGACTACGTCCTGGCCCATCCGCAGGTCGGCCGCCTCGCCGCCTGGCGCGTCCTCGACTCAGCCAGCCCCACCGAGGACGAACGGCAGAGCTATGCGGACAGGGTCGCTGCGATTACCGCGGCCCAGGCCGAGGGGAAGGTCAACGACCGCATCCCCGCCATCGACTTGTTCGCCATGGTCCTGAGGATCAGCGACAGCTGGCTCAGCGCCGCGCCGGGCCTGCGCTCCGTCGCGGGCGACAACCCCCAGTCCGCCGAACGCACGAAGGAACACCGCGCGGCACTCATCGACGCCGTGCGGAGCTTCACCGAACCACGCTGACCGCGACCGCGCGCCGGTACCGCCGTGGCACCCTGCGCGCACGGATGTGCGGCGACGCACAGAGAAGGACCGTGCCATGGCCCCGAACGAGGACGCCGTCGCCGGACAAGGGCTCGCCGGTCCGGCGGATGGCCGATGGACAAGGGCACTGGTGGGGCACCGGTCGGTCACGCCGGAGGTGGAGGAGGCGATCGTGGCGGTGCACGCGGAGTCAGTGCACCGCTCACGGATCAGCCTGGCGTCGAAGGAACGCCTGATTCACCAGTAGGTGCGCGACTGGCGGTCTCCTGCGCGGCCTGCTGCGATGTCAGGCCCCCACGGAGATGCCGCGGGTGGTGGCGTCAGGAGCGGATGAGTTCCGCGGCACGTTCGGCGATGGCGTAGACGGTGGCGTTGGGCGTGTTGGTGACGATGGACGGCATCACGGAGGCGTCGGCCACCCGAAGTCCGCTGATGCCGTGCAGGCGCAGTTCGGTATCGACGACTGCCAGGTCGTCGCTCCCGATCCGGCACGTCCCCACGGGGTGGAAGATGGACGCCAAGGTCCCGTCGATGTAGGCGGCGAATTCCGCTTCGTCCTGCACATCGGGTCCGGGCGCGATTTCCTGGCCGCGCCACGGGTTGAGAGGTGTGGCCTGCCCAATTCTCCTGGCGGCGCGTAGTGCAGAGATCATGGTGGTGAGGTCGTGGTCATCGCCGAAGTAATTGGGGTCGATGACCGGTGCCGCGCTCGGATCGGCACTGGCAAGCCGGAGCGTGCCGCGGCTGCGCGGCGTGGCGAGCACCGTCAAGATGGAGTACGCACGGTTGAGTTCATCTCCCGCGGCTGCGACTCCGGCCATGTCGTTGAAGACGATCAGGAAGTCGGGCGTTTCCAGACCAGGGTCGCTACGGAGCAGACCTATCGCCTCGCCGTGGTTGTTGCGTGCGGTGGGAACCGGCTGTGCGGAGGTGTACGCGACGCCGGCTACGGGGTGGTCGTGGAGGTTGTCTCCGACCCCTGGCAGGTCCAGGACGATCTCCACCCCGATTTCTTCGAGATGTGCCCGGGGACCGATGCCGGAAAGGAGAAGCAGCTGCGACGAGCCAATGGTCCCCGCCGTCAGCACCACATCCCCGGAGCAGTCGACCGACACCCTCTCGCGCCCGGTGCTGTACTCGACCCCGGTGCACCTGCTGCCTTCGACACGCACCCGGTGGACCAGGGCGTCGGTGACGACGTCGAGGTTCGTGCGGTGCCGAGCGGGGGCCAGGTAGGCGTCCGCGGCACTCTGCCGCTTGCCGTCGACGATGTTCAGGTCGACCCAGCCGAATCCCTCCTCCGTCCCGCTGCTGATGTCGGCCGCCAGTGGGTACCCGGCCTTCTCCGCCGCATCCATGCAGGCCACATGCAGGGGGCCGGGCGGGTCAGCGGGCGCCACGGTCAAGGGGCCGCCGAGTCCGCGCAGAGCGGAGCTCCGTGCCACGGCATTCTCGCAGCGCTTCATGTACGGGAGCAGGTCCTCGAAACCCCAGCCGGTCGCGCCGGCCGAGGCCCAGGCGTCGTACACCGAACGGTGCCCCCTCGCGAAGAGCATGGCGTTGATCCGCGATGATCCACCGAGGCCCCGTCCGCGTGCCAACAGCGTCGGCGTGCCGGTGGCCGTCTGCTTGACCGTGGTATCGCCCCAGTTCGCCGAGGTCTGCAACAGAGTTGGCCAGTCAGGCGGGATGGCCATCGCCTCCAGCTGCTGACCGCTGCCTGCCTCCAGCAGGAGGACACGGGCACTGTCCATCTCCGAGAGCCACGCAGCGAGCACACAGCCCGCGGTCCCACCGCCCACCACGATGTAGTCATATCCCTTGGTGTCACGCCGCATCGATCAAACTTCCCTCTTGCGCGGTCTCGACTAAAAGGAATGAATAGAAAAATCTTATGGCTGATGTTCTGGGCTCGGCAAACGGAGAAGAGTTCGGCCATCGACTCGCTGTGGAGTGGCTTCTTGCAGGAACGTCTGGTGCTGACCGCGGTCACACGCGTCCAGGCGTTCGGCGAGGGCGGGCAGGACGGCCTGCCGGCGCGGGTCCCCGCATGTGGCCGGCGCTCGCCACTCTGTGTCCCCGCCCTGCCAGGGGCGCACGGCTGTCGAAGTATCCGACGTCCTGCTGGACCACTTCCAGAGTGAAGATCACCCGATTGTTGTCGAACTTCCGCAGCAATGGTTCCGGGGACGCACGGTGGGATACCCACGTGTACGGCGGACTCGACCACTGGGGCCTCCGTGGCGGCCGACTCTCGTAGTACCGCCCTCCGGCCCGCCCCCGGCTGAGCGCCTACTTCGCCAGTGAGCACGATAGTTGGCCATTCCGAGCGCGGCACTGCCGCAGTCGTACGACATCCCGCGAGTTCTCGTGAGCACCGCTGAGTGACCGAGGCTGTGGCCAGGGACTTCCTCCTTCGAGTGCACTGTCGGGCTGTGTGTAAGCGCCCGCGTCATCCGGCGCGCAGGCTGGAGACATGGACACCATGTCGCTTGGAAACGTGGAGATCACCCGTGTGGTCGAGCTGTCCGCCAAAGGCCTCGCACGCGACTATGTCTTCCCCGACGTGCCTGTCGAGCACTGGCAGGCTCACGAGAACTGGCTCGCCCCTACCTTCCTGGACCCGGCCGCCGACGAGATCCGCATCATGATCCAGACCTGGCTGACACGCAGCGAGGGCCGGACGATCCTGATCGACACCGGCATCGGCAACGACCGGGAGCGCCCGGCCATGCCGTCCTTCCACCATCTGAACACCCACTACCTCGGTGAGCTGGCCGCGGCAGGCGTCCGCCCGCAGGACGTGGATACGGTGATCTGCACCCATGTCCACGGCGACCACGTCGGTTGGAACACCCGCCTGACGGACGACGGAGAGTGGCGGCCGACCTTCCCCAACGCCCAGTACGTCATCTCGCGTGCCGACTTCGACTACTGGAACCCGGCCAACGGACACCGGACCCGCTCCGGCCCCCGGATGGCCAACGTTTTCGAGGACAGCGTCGCCCCCGTACACCAGGCCGGGCAGACCGAGCTGTGGGAAGGCGACCACTACGACATCGACGCCCAGCTCCGTATCGAGCCCGCCCCCGGCCACACGCCCGGCTCCTCCGTCGTATGGCTGCGGTCGGGCACGGACCGGGCGGTGTTCGCCGGGGATCTGCTGCACAGTCCACTGCAGTTCGTGGAGCCGGACGACTGCTCCGGCTTCGACGAGGACGAGCCCCGCGCACGGGACAGCCGGCGCCGGGTGCTGGGGAAGGCCGCGGACCGGGGCGCCCTGCTGTTCCCTGCGCATTTCCCCGGGCCGGGCGCAGCCGAAGTGCGGCGCGTCGGCGACCGGTTCGCGGTGAAGGAGTGGGCGGCATGGCGCTGAGGCGTGATGCTCAGAATGGCCGACTACGGCGCTCAGTACTGGCGGAACCGCCGTCGCAGGAAACCGCCGCCGCCGATGGACAAGACGAGTCTTCTCCTGGCGGTCCGGCAGCAGGGGCTCTGTCCTCTCTGCCAGCAGGCGCTGATCGTCGGAGCGGAGTACGAACCGGACAGTCCACGGGAGTGGATCAATTGGTTCGCGGCCTCAAAGAAGATGCTCTACACGCATCACTTCGCCTATCGACGGGACGACGGTAGGGACGAGCGGAACGACCTTCGCCTCGTGCACTCCGAATGCCACCGCCAGCACCACGCCGGCGACGGCAAACGGACCACATGACCCTGCTGACCTGCGAAGCCCTCGTGGCTTGCTTGAGCCGGACGCGGGGAAAGCTCGCACGTCCGGTTCTGAAGGGGCCGGAGATCAGCAATGGTCTCCGGCTACCCGACCGCACCGGCCTCGTGCGACTGAGTATCGCGGTTGGCGGGCCTCGCCAACTGGGATGCCGTCAGTAACGGCGGGAACGTGATGGTGAGCGGGATCCGTAGCGGTCGGGCGGTGGCGAGGGCCATCCACCGCGGCAGAGTGGTCTTGCCACCACCTGCGCGCCCCCGTACCGGAGTTCGGCGTCGGCCGACCAGAGCATGTTCGGCTCGCTCCGAACCCATCACTTTGGAATACGTCGCGGTTTCAAGCTCAGAGTCCACGCCTCCGCGCTTCGCCTTCGGCGGCACGCTCACCCCGCTCATCGCGCTGCTCAATCGAGGTGCAGGACGTCCCGGCCTATGGGGCCCCGGCTCGACGCGGCACGACGACGCCGAGGGGCCGACGGCAAAAGCCGAGCCGGTCTTGGGCTTCACCGCCGCTCGCAGCGTGCGTTCCCATTGCCCGCTACGGTACGGCCGTAGCGGGCGGCAACCCCCGACCTCGCGTGGTCATCGTGTGAGCCGCGTTCGTGAGTAATGGCGGCGGACACGGTCGCGGTTACCGCAGTCGCCGGAACTGCACCACCGTCGGGTACCGCTGCGGCTGCGATCGAGGCACGCCGCGCGATCTGTTGCGATCCTGCGTTTCCAACTCGACGACGTCGACATCGGCAACCGCAAGCTCGTGACCGACGGCCGGGTCCGGCCCATGGACGAACTGACACTGCACGCCGCCCGCGAGTGGCTGGACCACCGACGCCGCCGCCGACCCGACACCGCCAACCCGCACCTGCTGATCAACAAGTTCACCGCCTTGGGCACAGGCCCGGTCAGCGCGGACTCCCTGACCGCACCGCTTCGCGGCCAGGCCGCCACCCTGGAACAGCTCCGCGTCGACCGGCAGCTCGAAGAAGCCCTCCCCCATGGCCCCGCCCCCTCCACCTCGCCGAGGTCTTCGGACTCGATGAGAAGACTGCGATCCGGTACGCGAGCTCCGCCCGCGCTCTCCTGGAGCGAGACCTGGAACCCAATCCCGCGACTTCACCACGAACCCGCGGGTCCAACCCCTGACATCAGGCCTCACACCGCCGTGACCAGCGGACTCATGTGCTGACGAGAACGATGAAACAACCCTGCGGGCGTAGCCGCGGCTACGCCTCACCACCAGTCAGACGTAGTGCCTCTTTGATCTTTTCGTTTCGCAGCGGCACATACTGGCCATCAACGATTCGACCTCCCCCAAAGATCTTCACGAACTCAGCCGATGTCTCTTCGTCGAGCAGAGAAGAGTTCGTCTCAAGCACCCGATTGATGCTGTCCGTAATCTGCGGAGCTGCGAGTTTCTCCATTGCGCTCTTCAACTTCAGAGAAGGATCATCGTCTTCGATGCGAGCACTGGCCAGCGCCCTCATCTGATCGGCGATGAACGCCGCAGCCGTCAGAAGCGCAAGAAGACGTTTCTGAGCTTCTGCACTGCTCATACGCGTTCCGTGCTCTTCGAGCGCGACATCAACTTCGTTGGAAAAGTCCGCAGAAGCAGCACTGCTCAGGGCGGCCATCTCGGCAGTAGCGGCTTGACTGTCAGCCTCACTCATTTCGGAACTTCCGTTCCACTTCGACTTGAGGTCACTCAACCGGCTCTTGATGTGTGGCGCAGCCTTGATGGCAACAATGGTCCCAACAACGCCCACCGCAACGCCTATGACCACCTTGAGCACCGTTGCTGACGAATCTCGCTCGTCTTCATCACGGGCAGGAAATAGCGTGACATGCGTTTCGAGCTTATTTGTGCCATCACCACGCACAAGAGGGCTAGAACCACCGGGAGTTCGCGATTGCGAAAGATGCGTTCCGCCTGGACGCCCCACCCACATTTTTTCCCAGACCATCTCGGTCAGGTCATCGGAAGCCATACTTCAACTGTACTTGCGACCACCGACGCTTTGGCGGGGAACGCAAGCGTGCCCCCAGGCAGGGGTGTTGCAAAGTCCGGTGATCTCACGAAAGCGCTGATCAGGGGGGTCCAGCACCGGATAAGCCCAAAAGGGGCCATGGGATGCTCTTGAAGCCGTGAGAGGTGTGCCTTACTGGTGTGATCGCCTAATCAACTGTCGCCGGTTCCGCGAGGAATCCAGCCAGCTGGTGACCGACTGTGGTCGCCGGCGGCGTATCGGCTCCAGGTCCCACCGGTCTCGTTGCAGAGCCGGGTGGTGGTCTTGTCGTGTAGCCGAGAGCGTCCGCGACGACGGGCGCGGGATTCGGCACGGGGCCGGAGAACAGCTGCGAACGGGGGGTGTTAACTTCCTTCCCGTGGTGGAGCATCAGGATGAGACCAGGGCGGCCTACGACGGGGTCGTCGAGCTGTATGCGTCGATGTTCGCCGATCGGCTGGAGACGCAGCCGTTCGCGCGGGCCATGCTCGGCACGTTCGCCGAGTTGGTGCGCGGGACGGGGAACCCGCGGGCGGCCGACGTCGGCTGCGGGCCCGGACATCTGACGGCCATGCTGCACGACCTGGGGCTGGATGCCTTCGGGCTCGACCTCTCACCGGGCATGGTCGACCATGCCCGGCGGGCCCATCCCGCGCTGCAGTTCGACGAGGCGCGGATGGAGGCCCTGCCAGTCGAGGACGGCGCGCTCGGCGGCGTGATGGCCCACTACTCGATGATCCACACCCCGCCTGGGGAACTACCCGCGCTGCTCGCCGAGCAGGCGCGTGTCCTGGCACCAGGTGGCCTGCTCCTGGTCTCGTTCTTCGGGACCGACGGGCCCGAGCCTGTCCGCTTCGACCACAAGGTGACGCCCGCCTATAGCTGGCCGGCGGACCGGTTCGCCGAGCTGCTGGCCGGGGCCGGGCTCGTCACGTTCGCCCGGCTGCTCCACGACCCGGCCTCTGAACGGGGCTTCCTCGACGCCCACTTGCTGGCCCGCCTCCGCTAGAGCATGGCCTTCGGTACTGATGGGCGCGCGTGGGATGCCGACGCAGAGTGTCCAGATGGCTCGGCTCGTGGCCGCGGCCCTCGGCTGGAGCAGCACCGCCACGGCGGCGTCATGGGCAGGGACCTGTCAGCCCAGTCACTCCGGCCACTGCTCGTTTTGAGGCAACTTCCCGATACGCCATGGAGATTTCAGCCGTCACACACAGTGCGGGATCACACAACCTGAGCCAGAACCGGCACTCTCGTGAACAAAGCCACGTCAGCCCAGCCGGCGAGGCGAGCCCACCCACATCGCCGCCATCAATCAACGGCTCCCCCATCGGTGAGGGTGGGCTGCGCCCGCCCTCACACCGGCTTCGAAACGTCGCCAGGACTCCTGAGCCGTGTCCTTCGGGTTTGGTTTCCGATCCGGAGCCTCAGCGGTTGGCCAGGGTGCGGTCGAGGAGGGGCAACAGGCGGTCCCAATGGCGCTGCAGCGCGGCGGGGTTGAAGGCGTCGGTGTCGGACATCGTGAAGCCGTGGACGGTGCCGGGGTAGATCTCGGAGGTGTAGCCGACCCCCGCGGCAGCCAGCGCCTGGTTGAGCTCGCCGAGGGCCTCGGGCGTCATGTCGGTTTCGGCGTGGCCGAGGTAGACCTGGGCGGTGAGCTCGGAAAGGAGGCGGTGCAGGCTGTCGGGCCCGTCGGCGCCCACGGGGCCGTGGAATCCGGCGACGGCGGCCACCTGTCCAGGGTGGGCGGCAGCGGTGCGCATCGCCAGAAGGCCGCCTATGCAGTAGCCGGTCACCGCGACCGGTCCGGCGCCGACCTCGGGTTGGGTGGTGAGGAACCTGAGGTAGGCGTCGGCATCGCTCAGGACACGTTCGGCGGTGTGTGCCTCGATCAAGGGCATCAGCTGGGCGAAGACCGCGGGCCGGGCCTCTTCTCCGATGTGCTCGGGAAGTTCGATCACCGGTGCCGGGCCGTGCCGGTAGAAGATGTTGGGAACGAGCACGTAGTACCCGTGCCCGGCCAGTTCGCGGGCCATCTCCCTCAGCACGGGCCGGATACCGAAGCCGTCCGCGTACATCAGCACCCCTGGGTGCCGCTCGCCACGGTCAGGGAAGGCGGCGAAAGCGTCGGCCTGGCCGTCCGCGGTGGGAATGTGCAGCATCTTGGTCCTGGTGGGCATGAGTTCTCCTGTCGTGGTTGACGTGTCGAGCTGTGATCAACACGACAGGAGGCGGAGCCCGCGCAGCAGCGCCAGATCCTCGATCCAACACAGGGCCAGCACCGGCCCGTACGGCGCTCAGAGGAGCGCCGGGTCACCAATCCGTGTGTGGCGCAATGCCGTCCCGGTAGTCATCGCCACACAACCTAGCCCACCGGACAGGATCGATGCCAGCCCTCCCCCAGTCCACAGTGCTGTTCCCGAGATCGGGCCCGGCGGCGGTGACTGCCCCTAGGGTGTGTCTGACAATGATCATGTCGCTGGTTGGCGGAGCCAGAGGATGAGTGAGGCGAGTTGGAGTCCGGCTCGGTAGCGGGTGGCGAG
>NZ_JBIWLW010000057.1:0-29680 GCF_044766385.1 Streptomyces sp. NPDC102274
GAGGCCGAGCCGCTCGCGGACGGACTGGAGAGCCCCTGGGACGACCTGTGGTTCTACTCGAACCCCGTCTTCGTCCACGTCCGCTAGGACTTCGGTACGTACCGGCCCTGGGCGCGTTCGACGCGCCCCGGGCCGGTACGTGTGCCGGGGATCTCGTCGGGGTGTCAGTCCTCCATGGTGATGGCCCGTGCGGGGCAGACGGCGGCCTCCCGGACTGCGGCGGCCTGTTCGGCTGTCACGGGTGGCTGAGGCCGCTCGGCTCGTCGGCTCATCGGGGGCTCACCGCCACGCCGTACGGGCTGTTGCCGAGCGTGAGAGTCGCGGTGACCTTGAGCGTCGCGCGGTCGATGATCGAGAAGGTTCCCGCTCCCTGGTCCGTTACATAGACCGTGTCGGAGGTGACGGCGATATTGAACGGGTCGGTTCCCGGCGGGCCCACATGGGCCTTTCCCGTGACACGGCGGCTGGCGGTGTCGATCACGGCGACATCGCCGGGACCGAGTACGGCGGCATATGCCTTCTTTCCGTCCGGTGCGAGGGTCACGCCGAAGACGCCTTGCCCGACCGGAACGGTGGCCGTGATCTTGCCGGTGCGGGTCGAGATGACCGAGACACGTGCCGTCACTTCGTTGGCGACATAGACCGATCCTCCGTCCGGGGTGACGGCGACGCCCACGGGCGTGAGTTGGTCCGGTACGATCTCCGGCCCCACGATGCCGGTGTCGGACGGCGGTGCATCCGGTGAGGTTTTGGGGACCGTACCCCCGGCGGTGAGAAAGCGGGCCCGCGCGGTCAGGGTGCGGAGCAGGTCGGTGAGTTCCTTCCGACCGGACGCGGTCACGTCGAACGCTACCAAAATCGCGACCCGCTGCCGGGGCATGGCGATGCCGGCCTGGTGATAACCGTGGAACGGAATCGGTTTTGCGGCCTTCCCTCTCCTGCCGCTCGGTGTGGCGGTGTGGGCCGTGGCGCTGTCCAGCAGACCGGCACCCACCGCTCCGGCGAGTCCGGTGGCGACCGTGCCCTGGAGAAACGACCGCCGCGCGAAGAACGCCGCCGGACAGCCCTCGCCGTCGTCCCCGTACGCGGCGCCCCCGTCAGCCTCGCCCTCCGGGCTGAGTGGCCTCTTGTCACCCATGCGTCTGGCTCCTGGCACGAGACCAACAACGTGGCGAACAAGGCTGACCGATATACCCACTTTCGAGGCATCCTCTGCGTTGAAAGTACCCGCCCCTCGCCCCACCCGCCATCGATGACCGAAGCCGAAGCCGTCCCGGACACAAACATCTTGGCGAGCTCAGCCGTCGCCGGCGGGAGAAGTCGCCGGAAGCACTGCGCGCCGTCTCGATCGCCGACCCGGTTCAAGAGGTCGCTTCGGCCTCCGGCGCCCGCGTCGGGGAGACCGGCTGAAGGCGGGCAGCGTCAGCGACCACCGACGAACGTGACCGTCTCGTCGAGAGGCGCCCGGCCGGTACGGGTGCAATCCACCGTGACGTCCTCGAACCCGATCGACATGCCGCAGAAGAGGATGAACTCGTCCGGGGGCGACAGGACCGCCGCGACGTTTTCGCGATACTTCGCCCAGGCCATCTGCGTGCAACTGTGCAGCCCTTCGGCGCGGAGCAACAGCATGACGGTCTGCAGATACATGCCGACGTCGGCCCATTGGGCCGGGCCCATGTCGCGGTCGATGTAGCAGAACAGGGCGGCGGGCGCGCCGAAACAGTCCCAGTTCGCGGAAGCGGCCCTCTGGCGCGCCTCCAGGTCCTCGCGCGGAATGCCGAGTGCGCCGTAGCGCTGTTCTCCGAAGGCGGATCGGCGCTCGCGGTACGGGGACTTCAGCGCGGGCGGGTACTGCTCGTACTCCGGCTCGTCCCAGGGGGAGCCGGAGGCAACGCGCTCACCGGCGCGCTTCTTGAGCTCGGCCAGCGGTCCGCCGGTCAGCACGTAGGTGTGCCATGGCTGGAGGTTCGATGCGGACGGCGCCCAAGCCGCCGCGGACAGTACGCGCTCCAGCACCTCCCTCGGGACATGCCGGTCGGTGAACCCGCGCACCGCCCGTCGGCTCGTGACCGCCTCGTAGACGTCCAAGAGCGCCCACCTCCGATCCGCTCAACGTGTCGGCCTCCACCGTTTTCTCAATAGTATCATTCGATACTATCTTGAGTGTGACTAAGGCCTGGGAGGAGCGACACCCGGAGGCCACGGCGATCTACCGCGATGTCGCCGCCAACCCTGTCCCGCACATCACCGCCGACGCCCACACCGCCGGTTTCGCCGCCCCGTCCGAGCACGCCCCGGAGCAGTCCGTCGCGTTCGCCGCGCGCGTGAACCTCATCGAGGAGCTGGAGCGGGGAGCACACCACCGGCCAGATATGCGGCGCGGCAGCGGTGCGGACAGCTCGCTTACGCCCCGCCGCCCCCGGAAGAGGCAAACCGGGCCAGCAGATCCGCCAGCTGCTCGGGCTCGCCGGGCGCCAGTTCGGCTACCAGACGCTCAGCCAGCGGCTCCGCCGCCACATGGGCCGCGTCGAAAAGCTCGACGCCCTCAGGCATGATCTCCACTGCCCGTACCCGTCGGTCCCCCGGAACGGCCTTGCGTACGGCCAGCCCCTTGCGCTCCAGGTCGTCGACGACCCGCATGATTCCCGCCTTGTCCGACCCCGTCGCCGCCGCCAAGTCCCGCTGCACCGTGGGCCCGCGGTCCATGAGCACGATCAGCACGGCGAAATGCCGTACCTCGATGCCGAGCGGCCGAAACGCCTCCGCCATCACCGCGGCCGCGTGCCAGTGTGCCCGGCGCAGCAGCAGGCCGAGAGCGAAAGGCGAGGCATCCCCCAGGCGTCCGGTCGCACGCGAGGCGGTGGTTTTGTGAGGAACGTCGGCAGTCATGGGACCCATATTACGACCCTGCGTTCATTCGATACGGTATCGATTGAAATCAAATGCGGGCTACGTCCACCCGGCACTGTCTCCGACGAACTTTTGAGTGCGATGAGTGCGGGATCGCCCGTACGGCTTGAGGAACGGGGCTTGAGGAACGGGGCTTGCGCAAGCAGTTCCGCACCAGGGGCCTTCGTGCCCTCCGGGGCGGAGAGGCCTATCCCCGGACCGCGGTGCTGTAGGCGTAGAGAGCGACCACACCGACCACACAGGCGATGATCACCCAGGAGCCGAAGCTCATGCGTCTCCCACCGCGTCCGGGCCGCGCCGACTTCCCGGATCGCCCACCCCGATCGCGCGCCGCCCGCCCCTGTGCCCGTCCCTGCGCGGCGGGCGCCACATCGGCGGCCGCGTCGGCGAGCAGGCGGCGGCAGGTCATGGCGAGCCCGCCCGTTCCGGCGGAGAGCGGCACGACAGCCTCCGAACGCGCCGGGGCGGTGGTGCCGCCGTCGAGGATGCGCCCCGCGCGGACGAGGATCTCGTCCCGGCTGCCCGTGGAAGCGAGGCTGATCCAGCGCCGTACGTGCTCACCCCGGATGACCACACCGCCGGACCGTTCCCGGTACACAGTGTGTTCCCGCCACAGCACCTCCGCCAACTCCCCGGCGATGTCACGAAGTTGCGCGTTCACGATCTCTCCCCCAGCTGTGCAACGAATCGAACAAGTATCGCACTCTACGGGTTGTCCCGTAAACGATCTCCGGGTGGGTGAGGGCCGGGGCGGTCGCTGACCGGTTCGCTCGCTTATCCGGCGAGCACGAGGTTGTGCGGCCGGGCGTTGCGCGGAACGTGTTGTGCGCCGCTTTCCAGCCGGGCAGGTTTTCGCCCTCGCGGCGTCGGCGGGGCGTGCGAAGGCCCGTGCCGGGACAGCCGCCGTCCGTGACGGTGGGCGCTGAGCGTGTCCGCCCGCGTCGGACTCGGTCCGGGCAGGAACCCGGACAGGACCATGACCAGGCCGGACAAGGAGCCGGCTGTCCGGGACACGCGACTTCGGTTGTTTTCCGTCGGCCCTCACTCGCAAGCTCTGAGCAGCCCGGCCGATCCAAGTTCCGGATCGCAGCGGGCCACTTACCCGGAAAATCACATGGGGGAAGAACATGTCACGCACCATCGGAAAGATCCTCGGGACCGCCGCGGTGGCCACTGGCCTTGCCGTGCTCCCTTCCGCGGCAAGCGCGGCGGAGGGGCCGATCAGCGGTGCGAGCTATCGGGGGTGTACCACGGCGTCCGGCACCTACGGCTGGGAACTCACCAACGCGGCCCGGGACCTGTACCGCACATGGGGCAGCGTCCGGCTCACCAACTACCCGGCCAAGTGCCCCAGCGGTTTCACGGGCGCCGTCCTGCAACGCTCGACGACACACACCACAGACAACAGCTGGAACTACTACGCATCAGTTGGTCGCGGCCAGAGCTACACATTCAGTTTGGACGACACGGACGTGCGCGGCGTCCGCTTCCGCCTCTGCAACGTGCACAGCGGCGGCGTAGTCGACGGCTGCGGTCGGGTCCAGTAACCGCATAAATCCACAGACCCGTCCGTCGGCGGATCCACCTCGCCTTCTTCGGCCCCGCACGACATATCAACTCGGTCGTGCGGGGCTCTGCCCATGACCAGGGCCCTCAGCTCCGCTGCCGACGGGCCCGCTTCAGCTCGCGGTCGATGGCCCAGGCGTCGGCGACCGGCCCGATGTGGCCGATCTTGTCGGGGTTGATCACCCCGCGGATGGTCTGAATCTGCCCGTCGAGCACCTCAAGGACCAGGATGTGGAGCACCTTGCCGTCCCGGTCGCGGGAGATCGCGCCGGGCTGGCCGTTGACCTCGTGCGGCTCGAACGACACGTCGATCCGGATCAGCCAGGGGAAGATCGTGCCCATCACCCGTGCCACGTTGTCCGCGCCCACGACGGCCTTGGCCAGCTGCGGGGCCTTGCCGCCGCCGTCCCCGACCAGCCGCACATCGGCGGCCAGCAGATCCCGCAACCCGCCCACATCGCCGTCCTTCAGCGCGTCGAAGAACCGCGTCGCCAGCTCCTGACGCTCCCGACGGTCCGCCGCGAACCGCGGCCGCCCGGCCCGCATGTGCCGCCGCGCCCGCACCAGCAGCTGCCGGCATGCCGCCTCCGAACGCCCCACCGCCGCGGCGACGTCGTCGAACCCGAAGGCGAACACCTCCCTCAGCACGAACACCGCCCGCTCCAGCGGACTGAGCCGCTCCAGCAGCAGCAGCGCCGCCATCGACACCGAGTCCGCCAGCTCCACCGACCGCGCCGGATCCTGATACGGATCGCTCAGCAGCGGCTCGGGAAACCACGGCCCGACATACTCCTCCCGCCGCACCCGCGCGGAACGCAGTACATCGATCGAGATCCGCGTCACCGTGGTCGACAGAAAAGCCTTGGTCGACGTGGGCAGGGTCGCCGAGCCGTCAAAGCGCAGCCACGTCTCCTGCACCGCGTCCTCGGCCTCACCCACACTGCCCAGAATCCGATAGGCGATCGAAAACAACAGCGGCCGCAGCTCGCCGAATTCCTCGACCTTGCTCACGCCGAATCCCCTCCCCTGGAAGCCCTCCCACCCGGCCGTACTCGCCGGCGCGGGTATCTTCCGGTGATCGTCCGGACCACCGGCCGGCCAGGGCAGAGCCCCCGAGCCCGGGGGCCCGGAGTCCACGGCCGGACCCCGAGCCCCTCGCTGATGCCGTTCAGCGGAACTGTGCCGCTGTTCAGTGGAACTGTCCGGGCACGTAGTCGCCGGCCGGCTGCTGGGTGATGACGTTCAGCCGGTTCACCGCGTTCATGAAGGAGACCATGATCACCAGGGCGGTGAGCTGCTCCTCGTCGTAGTGCTTGGCGGCGTACGCCCACACCTCGTCGCTGACCCCACCGGCCGCGTCCGCGACCCGGGTCCCCTGCTCCGCCAGCTCCAGCGCGGCACGCTCGGCCTCGGTGAAGACCGTGGCCTCCCGCCATGCCGCGACCAGGTTCAGCCGCACCGAGGTCTCGCCGGCGGCGGCGGCCTCTTTGGTGTGCATGTCGATGCAGACGGCGCAGCCGTTGATCTGGCTCACGCGAAGCGCCACCAGCTCCTGCGTGGCGGTCGGCAGCGGGGATTCCTTGAGCGCCTTGCCCGCCGTCATGAAGTGCTTGAGGGCCTTGGCGGCGGTCGGGTCGGCGAAGTAGTTCAGTCGCGCGTTCATGGTGTGCTCCTCCGTGGTCGTCAGTGGCTACACCCCTGAGACGGGGTGGCCCGACCCCCTGTGACATGGACGGTCGTGACCTGCGTCTCATGGCCCGCCCGTGCCGAAGCACAGGCCCGGGGTCCCGTCGTACCGCGCGCGGTCCGCGTGGGTGCGCGCGTGGACCCGCCGGGCCGTGTCCCGGGGGTACGACGCGTGGCCGTAGCCTGGTGCCCGGACAGGGCAGGGGCACGACAAGCCCTTCGCGGGGCCGGGGAAACGGGGAACGGCGTGGGGTCGGGCGTGGCGCGTACGGCATGGGTTCGGTGGACGGCGCGGACAGCGGGGGTACTGGCCCTGGTGCTGCTGGCGGGAGAGCGACATCGGGGACCGCTGGCGCTTCGAGGAGAGCATGAGGACCTTCTGCGGGGGCCTCCTGGCCCATGAGAAGAGCTCTCTGTTCGAGGGCTTTCACCCCAAGAGTTCCCTGGCGTATGACCATGCGCTCGGCCCGGACGCCCAGTACTGCCGACTGAGCCGGACGGAGGTGACCGTGGCGCTGCTCAGGGCCGAGGACAACGAGTTCCGCGACGGGGAGGAGGGCTGCGAGAAGGTCCTGCCGTCCTTCAGCGGCAGCCTGCTGCCCGTGCCGCTGACCGGCGGCTGGCGCGGGGCGGCCGACGGTGGATCCGTCCGGGTCCTGCTCGACTGCCGGGGGAACGACGATGTCGTCGCCGTCACGGTCGGCTCGTACCTCTCCATGTCCTCCTCCGAGGAGGATACGGAGCGCCGGGCGGGGAAGGACGGGTGGCTCGACGACGACCTGTACTGGGCGCGGTTCGCCACCGCGACGGCCGTCAAGGCATCGGCGCGCTGGGGTTGCGAGGCCGAGAAGGGCCGGGCCGTGCGGTCGTTGCCCGCGGTCAGCGGCGAGTCCACGGCGACGACCTCGGCGAACGGCACCTGCGCGGGCCTGCCCTTCGGCCGCGACAAGCGGCTGGACACGGTGTGGGAGACGGGGACCAGCACCGACGCCGTGTACGAGAAGTGCGAGGTCGGGGCCTATCACTACTTCGACGCGCGCTATGAGTTCACCGCCCGCTTCGGCGCGTACGCGTGGAGCGCGCAGGCCGAACCCATGACGAGACCCTGAGCGAGACGCGCGAGGCGGCCGGAGCGAACTCGCGCGGACAGTGGGCCAGTGCTCGCTGTCCCGGTGAGAGCGAGCGAGCCCTGTTCACCGGATTCGTGCCGGTCGAGGCAGCCACCGTGTGGCTGCCCGGCGAGAAGGGCGAGGAGACCTTCGGGCTGCCCGCGTTCCGGGAGTTCGCGGAGCGGTCGGCGAAGCGGCACGGCTGCACGGATCTGCGCCTGCCACCGGCCGGGTGAGGCGCCACCGCCGTGCGACGCCCGGATCACCCCGGCCCAGCCGACGCGATGGGTGCGTCGGGGCGGCCCGCGAATCGTTCGGGCCGTCCCGACGCGTGGAGCAGCTCAGTTCGACTTCAGCACGGCGCAGACGCTCCCCAGGCCGTTGAAGATCCGCCAGGAGAGCCCCTGCCGGTCGTTTCGCTGAGGGCAGTTGCCACCACTCAACACCGCGGTGATCGCCACGATCGCGTTCTGGCCGCTCGGCACCTGCGTCCGGTCGCAGCTCCAGACGCTGAACAGCCGCCCGGAACCGCGGAGGGACCCGTCGGCCTGTCTGCTCAGTTTCGCGGGGAAGCACTGTCCCGCGGCGAACACGCGGTCCAGGCACAGCGCGATGGACGATCCGTCGTCGTTGACATGACCCCAGCCATATCGGCCCCCGCCTTGGGGGCAGTTCGAGGCGGACGTCGTCACCATGGCCACCTTCGAGAAGGCGTAATTCGCACCGCAGTCGACCACGAGCGGCCGGTCGTGGCTCAGCTTGCCCCAGCCGTCGTCGTACACATTGAGGCAGGTGCCGACGCCGACGGACGCGAATGCCACGTCGACCGGGTCCGGCGGGTCGGGAGTCGGAGAGGAACTGGGGCTGGGGCTGGGGTCGGGGCTGGGGTCGGCAGAGGTTTCCGGGTCCTCCGGCTCCTCGTCGTCCTCGCCGGTGAACGGCGGCTCCTCGTACGGCGGTGTGGGCGTCGTGGAGGACCCGCCGGAGGGACCCGAGCCGATCCCGGTGTCCGCGCGGTTCCGATCGCCGGTCGATGCCGCCTCCTGCCACGGCTGCCACACGCCGAGGAGAAGTACGAGGCCCACGAGGGCGGCGAGCGCCGCCGACGAAACACTGACGAAGTAGGTGGTGTTCATGTCGCGGCCGGCCACCCTGATCCGGGACCGACCGTCGCCATGTACATCGATTCGGGTCCCGCCGTCTCCGTTGCCGTCGTGGTCGGGACCGCCCGAAGTCCCTCCGGAGTAGCTCAAACGATCACCCCCTGGTGATGTTGATGTCCCGCCCGGCCATGGTGACGCGGGAGCGCCCCGACGCGTTCGCGGTCAGTGTGACGTTGCCGGTCCGGGGTTCCTCCGCGCGGGCAGTGGGATCCAACTCGTCGATCAGCCGCTGGAGTTCGGGCACCATCTCCGGGTTGGCGACCAGCAGGCGACGCAGCCGCGCCTCCCACTCGCCGACAAGTTCCCGCTCGGCCCCCTCGTCCCCGTTCCGCCGTGCGACGAGCACCTCGGCGCGCGCCTCGCCCAGCTCGGCCACCACCGTGCCCGCCCGCTCGGGGTAAACCCGGCGCCACAGCTCACCCATCGCCTGCTGCGCTTGCTCCCACCCGGCCGTCGCCATTCCGCTGACCACCGTCGACGCGGCCAGACTTGCCAGAGCCGCCAGTTCCAACTCCACACTCACACCTGCATTCGCTCGAGGTTTCCTGGGGCAACGTGTATATCGCCCGGAGGGAGAAGGCGTCCCGCGATTTGAGGAGTCTCAGAGCAAGAGAAGGTCGTCAGTAACGGGAAGCGACGATCAGGAGCAGGACCACGATCCCCAACGCGATGAGGCAACCGCAGCCGCCGCCCGAATCGGCCCCCTTGCGGAACTCGACCATCCCCCCGGGAAGGACGTGCGGATGGCTCCGGACGTAGTGGGTCTCGATCGCCTGCTCTCCCTGGGATTCGCTCCCCCAGGCGGTGCGGTGCCCGCACTCGCCGCATCGGTATCGGTAGCTGTCGGCCATGCCGGTCTCCTTCGGATCGTCACCAGCGGTTGCGCTGGTGGGTTGTGTGTGGCCGCCGGCACGTCCTGTCGGACGCCAAGGGCTGTCCCGTTGTCCCTGGTGGATCGGTGCGCGGCGTCGGATGCGGTGTGTCGCACGGCGGAGGGGCGCCGGCCTACTGGTTGTATGCGGGCGTACGTCAGTCGTCGTCCCGTTCGGCACCGGCCAGGTGCTCGGCGAGGGCGTGGAAGACGAAGCCGTTCGGGCTCCCGGCCGCCACGGATCCCAGCACCTGCCACCGCCCGGCGACGCGGATCGCGACGGAACCGTTCACCATGTCGATCTGCTGGACCTGCGGCCATCGCAGGGACGTTCCTCGGGAGCCGATCTCGTCCCTGGTGATCCAAACCGGGCCGAAGGTGAGCCGCTCTCCCCCGGCCAGCGCGGCCAGGGCCCGCGGCACCTGGGCCTCGGTGACGGCACGACGGATCTCGGCCCCCCACACCTCCGGGTGGCCGAAGTCCCCGCAGCGCAGCACGATCCGCTCACCGTCGACGTCGACGAGCACATGGGCGTGGGTGAAGCCCCGCGGGGACAGAACTCTGCGCAGACACACCATGGTGGTGTCGTAGCGGATGACATGGATTCGCCCGCCGACAGCAGCCGTCATTCCGTGCTCGTAGAAGTCCAGCCGCGCGCGCGTGTTCGCCCCGGTCCTGCCGCCGGCCCGCAGCAAGCGGCACGCGCCCTCCGCGACGACCCGCCGGAGCAACCGAATCGCCGCTCCCCGCCCCGCGCGTACGGTGGCTCCGTTCGGTGCCGCCCGATAGGTGGCGCGTCGCCTGCCGAGGTGTGCGCGGCCACCGGCCGCGGAGATCCTCGCCAGCAGTAACTCCTCGTCGCGGTCGTGGGAGGTCCCGTCGCTCACGCCGCACCCGCCCGGCCGCGACCGGCGCCCGCGTCGGCCCCGAGCAGGAGCTCGCCGCGTGCCCGCAGCAGCGGCTCACCCGGGGCCACCCCCAGGTCGTCCGCGAGCCGTCGGCGGGTGCGGTCGAAGACGGTCAGCGCCTCGGCCCGCCGACCGCCGCGCCGCAGTGCGCGCATCAGCAGCGCGGCGACCGGTTCGTTCAGCGGCTCTTCCAGGGCCAGGGCGGACAGTCCGGCGATCGCCTCGGTAACCCGGCCGAGCCTCAGCTGCCCGTCCGCCCTCCGCTGCGTCAGGGCGATCCTGCGCTCGGTGAGCCGCAGCCGTTCCAACTCGGCCAACGGGCCGGGCAGGCCGGCCAAGGGCTCACCGCGGAACAGCTCCAGCGCCCGGGTCCACAGCCGCACCGCCTCGGTCAGGTCACCGGCGCGCTCGGCCGTCCCGGCCGCGGTGACGAGTTCCTCCACGCGCGCCACGTCCACCTCGACCACACCTCGGACCAGCCCGTAGCCGTACCGGTCGCGCTTGATCACCGAGTCCGGGCACTCCCCGAGACGCAGGCTCTTGCGCAGCCGGTACACATAGACCGGTACGACGTTCCCGCCCGGCGACTCCATCCCCCATACGCCGTCCAGCAGTTCCCGCCGGCTGACCGACCGGTCCGGGCTCAGTGTCAGCGCCGCCAGTACGGCCTGCTGGCGGACCGGGCCGACGTCCAGGGGCTGCCCGGCGAGCCACACCCGCAACGGGCCGAGCACGGAGACCCGAAGCCATGGACCGGGTGTGGGTCCCGTCCGTTGCCGGACAGTGGTCCCCGGCGCCGCCACCTGCCTGCGCGGGCCCAGGCCGGGAACGACCAGACCGCAGTCGAAGGCGTGCACGATGGCGGCGGCCCGGTTGCGCAGCCCCAACTTCGCGAGTACGCATCCCAGTTGCCCGGCCACCACATGCTCCGGCAGAGCGAGGGTGTGGGCGATCTCGGCGTCCTCCAAGCCGCATCCGAGCGCGTAGAGCACGTCGCGTTCCTGAGCGGTGAGGACCGTGACGCTCGGGCGCCCGCGAGGGGTGGTCGTCGGCATGGTGGTTCCCCGTTCTCCTGACCGGTCGATCCGCTCGACCCGGTCGATCACGTCGATGCCATCGAAGGTGGCACCGGTGGAGGAAACGTGGACAGGACATTGAACCGGTCATATATGGCCGGTGGCCGCGCTAGAGTCCCCCCACCTGCGAAAACGCGATGTCTCAGGGGAAAGGGCCGTGACTTGTGGCCAGTGAGTTCGGCGATGTGCTGCGGCGGTTACGGGTCCAGGCGGAGCTGACCCAGGAGGAGTTGGCGGAGCGTTCCGGCGTGAGCGTGCGCACCATCCGCGGCTTGGAGACCGGCAGGCGCTCCAACCCGCGCATGACCACGGTGCGGGAGCTGGCCAAAGGGCTGCCGCTCCGGCCCAGGGAGCGCGAGGAGTTACTCGGCGCCGCCGTCCACCGGAACCCGGACGGCGACGAGCAGGACGAGTCCGACGAGCCGGGCTCGGAGGAACCAGGGGCGGCGCCGCCGGCTTCGGGACATCCGACGCCGGCGGCGCATGACGTGGCGGCGGACGGGACCGAGCAACTCGCGAAGGCCGTGGCCGCCCGCTGGCAGCGCGAGGAGGAACAACGACAGATCCAGGACCCGTTCCCGCTGCCGGTCCGCTGGCGGGCGGCCCCCGAGGATCTGACCGACCACTGGGTCAACATCCTCCGCCTCCCGGCGGGAGCCGAGGCCGAGCCGCTGGACCTGGACGGCCAACTGGACGACATCGCCGAGCTGTACCGGCGCATCCCCTCCGGGCGACTGGTGGTGCTGGGGAGATCCGGCTCGGGCAAGACGATCCTGGCCCTGCGCTTCGTCCTCGACCGCCTCACGTCACGGACCCCCGCGGAACCCGTTCCGGTGATCTTCAGCATCGGCGCGTGGAACCCCACCGCCATCACCCTGCGGGACTGGCTGAGCAGCCAACTGACCCGCGACCACCCCGGCTACGCCGCCCAGGGCCCCGGCGGGGCGACGCTGGCCTCCGCCCTGGTCGAGTCCGGCCGCGTACTCCCGGTGCTGGACGGCTTCGACGAGATGGCCGACGGCCTGCGCCGCCCCGCGCTGGAGGCCCTCAACGCCACCACCCTCCCCCTGCTGCTCACCAGCCGCCCCGCCGAATACGCCGCCGCGGTCGCCGAAACCGACGTACTGACCTCCGCCGCCGCGCTCGAACTCACCGACCTCACCCTCAAGGACCTGGCCGACTACCTCCCCCGCACCACGCGTAAGGCCGGCCGCGCGAACCCCACCGCGAACGCCTGGGAATCCGTACTGACCACGCTGCGCGAGCAGCCGCGGGACCAGCCCGCGTCCCCCCTCGCCTCGGTCCTGGCCAACCCGCTGATGGTCGCGCTCGCCCGCACCATCTACAGCGACACCCCCGACCACGACCCGGACTCACTCCTGGACACCGAGCGATTCGGCAGCAAGGAGGAGCTGGAAGACCACCTCCTGGACAACTTCGTCCCCACCGTCTACCGCCGCCAACTCCCGCAGTCCCCGGGCGCCCGGCCTCGCCCCACCTTCGCCCCGGAGCGCGCCCGGCACTGGCTCGGCTACCTCGCCGACCACCTCAACCGGCTCGAAACCCCCGACCTGGCCTGGTGGCGACTCGGCAGCGGACCGCGCCCCTCCACACGCACCCTGGTCACGGCGGTGATCACAGGACTGGCCATCGGCCTCGTCGACTTCGCCATCGTCACCTCCGTCGGCGCCTCGTTCCCGTTCCCGGTGGTGGACGGGACGATCGTCGGACTCCTTGCCGGGCTCATGTTCGGGCTCGTGCACTGGCTCACGTTCACAGTCAAGGACATACCGCTGACACCGTCCGTCGTACTCCTGCGAATCCGGGGCAGGACAGGGAGCATCCAGTGGAGGACCGGCCCCCGGCTGGCCCTCGGGATGCTGGGCGGGCTGGCCTTCGGCTTCGGCTACGGATTCCTGGTCGGCATGGTGAACAACAGGGCCGTCCGGGAGGCCGGGCTCTCGACCGTGCTGCACCTCGGGCTCAACAACGGGATCGTCTTCGGCCTGGTCTTCAGCGGCGGCGCCGGACTCACCTTCTGCCTCATCGGCCTACTGGAAAGTCCCCTCGACATCCGCTCCGTCGTCCACCCACGCAGCCTCCTGAACACCAACCGCGGCACTGTGATCACCCAACTGCTCGTCTGGGCGCCCACCTTCGGGGCGGTGGTCGGCCTCGGGGCCGGGGCAGTGGTCGACCTCCTGCAGGGCTCACTGGGTCGATTGATCTGGAGCCCCACCGCCGGACTCCTCCTCGGGATCATCAGCGGCATCGGCGGCGCCATCGGATACGCGCTCACCATGACCGCCTGGGGCCAGTGGCTCGTACTCTCCCGGATCTGGCTGCCCTTGACCGGACGCCTGCCCTGGGCCGTCGTCGCCTTCCTCGACGACGCCTACCAGCGCGGCGTACTGCGCCAGGTCGGCGCGGTCTACCAGTTCCGCCATGCCCGCCTGCAACACCGTCTGGCCCGGGCCCACCAACCACTCCCCGCGCCCGGCCGGCCGGCCCGTCGGAGATAGCGCGTCCCCCGGATCGCGGAAACGATCGCCGAATCGGTCCCGCAATTCCCCGCCGGGAACCGACGGGCAACCGCGGTGTTGAATTCCCGCGGTTCTTCCACGATGCCTCGCCCCCCTCTGTCAAAGAGAAGCACTGAAGCGAAACCGGCGCTCAGATTCCTCCGCAGGCGGCATGAATGGGAAGCGACGGTAAGCGGCGGAAAGCGATCGATGGCGATGGAAAACAACGGACATCGCCGACCGGGTCCCGGCCGCTCTGTCCATCCGTAAATGCCCTGATGTGATTGGCGCCCGGACGGACACACAGCGTAAGCAACCGCGCCCACCAGGCAAAAGTTGCTCTGCCGCCGTTGCACCCGTCTTCCAGGCAAGGTTCCGTGCCGCCATGAGACCTTCGCACGGGTGTGCGTCGATGCCTACTTCCAGAGGGCACTGAGGGTAGTTGCGCGTGTCACGCCGTCAACCTCCTTACTCTCTCCATTGATCACCCTGCTCAAGTATTCCCATGACCAAGGATTCCATTTCGGAGCCCCTGAGGGGAAGAACGTATGCATAGTTCGCGAGGTACTGTCGGGCCATCAATCGGAGCCCGGCTCGACCGACTTCCGGTGACAGCACGCCACAAGCGCTTCGTCAATGTAATGGCGCTCGGCAACTTCTTCGAAATCTACGAACTCTTCCTGACGAGTGTCCTGTTGAGCACTCTCAAGGAAACCTTCTCCCTGAGCGGCTTCTCTCTGTCGCTGTTCCTCGCGTCGACCGTCGTCGGAGGCTTCGTCGGCGCGGTCGTGGTGGGGCGGGTGGCGGACCGGATCGGGCGGCGCGGCGCCTACATGATCACGCTCAGCCTGTACTCGGCGGGTACGATCGCCTGCGCCTGCGCGCCGAACATCTGGACTTTGATCGTCTGCCGTTTCGTCATCGGCATCGGACTCGGCGGCGAACTTCCGGTAACGGATTCCTATTTGGCCGACATTCTGCCGCCGGCCCGACGCGGTTATTACGCGGCAAGGGCATACACCTGTGCCCATGTCGCCGTGCCCGTTGTCGGGATTCTGGGCCTGCTGCTCGTCGACAAGGCCCCGTTCGGTGTGGCGGGTTGGCGGTGGATGTTCGCGATCGGGTCCCTCGGCGCGCTGCTGACCTTCTTCGTCCGCAGAGGTCTGCCCGAATCACCCCGGTGGCTGGAGATGGTCGGACGGTCGGCGGAAGCGGACAAGGTAACCGCCGTCTTCGAGAAGGCCGCGGAGGCGGAGGGGTGGAAGCCGCCACCCGCGGCCCCGAAGGACGAGGCGGTCCCACCGCCCGTGGAAAAGAAGCTCCCCGTTGGCATGCTCTTCCGGGCGCCTCTGGCCCGCCGTACAGCGCTGATGGCCTTGCTGTGGAGTCTCGGGCCGATCGGGTACTACGGCTTCAGCAAGCTCGCCACGCTCGCGTTGGAAGCGAAGGGCTTCGATCTCGGCAGCTCGCTGACGTTTATGACGCTGTCGTACCTCGGATCGCCGATCGGCTCGTATCTGTCCATGCACATCGTGGAGAGAGCCGAGCGGAAGTGGATCCTGTGTGTGGCACTGTTGGTCATGGCGGTGATCGGACTCGCCTACGGGTACGCGCAGTCAGCGGTGATGATCACGGCTCTCGGTTTCTGTTTCACCGTGGTGGCCAACATCAAGACCAATGCCACCCACATCTACCAGTTGGAACAGTTCCCGACGAGCCTGCGCACCACGGCCAACGGCTGGCTGTTCTCGCTGAACCGGCTGTCCAGCGCGGCAGCGCCCTTCTATATGATCCCGCTCTTCTGCGGCGCCGGAGTGGGGGCCGTATTCATCGTGGGGGCGGCGGCCATGCTGCTGGCAGCGACCGCTGTCGCTTTCGGCGTGCGGACCAGAGGGCTGTCGCTGGAGAACATCAATACGGCGTCTCTGCCCGAGGAGTCACCGACGGCCGCCGTCATCCCGTCGCCACACACTCGCGCCACGACGAGGAAGCCGTAAGTCTCCGTCGTGGGCGCCGGAGCCCCGGGCCGCACACCGGGGCTGCCGGCTTGATGCCGCGAGCACGTTCCACGGCTGGGCGCGTCTGCTCCCGGAGACGGTCGAGCCAAGGGCTGTCCCGTTATCACCGGTGCACCGCCGAGTTCGTCGCCCGGATGTCGGTCACGCCCTTCGATCCGGAGCGGTAGTGGCCCGTCCGGGCGCGTCTGCTGCGGCTCGCGGACGACGACCACATCCTGAGCGCCGTCCTCCACCACATCGCCTTCGACGCGTGGTCCACCCGCGTCCTCGTGACCGAACTGGGCTCCCTGTACCAGGAGTTCCTGAGCGGGCCGGAGCCGGCCCTGCCGACCCTGCCGGTGCAGTACGCGGACTACGCCGCATGGCAGCGCGCCGAGGAGAGCGGCGGGGTCTTTGTGCGTCGATTTCGGCCTGTCGTCGTCCGCCAACCCGCTCGTCACTCCGGCGGATCACCTGGCCGCCAGAGGTGGATCCGGATTCCTGAAGGCGCCGGCCCGGGCCGCGACCATGGCGGTCATCGCGGCACGATCCGCGTCGTTGCTGCTCAGCGGGCGGCCGGTGTTGAGGAAGGCGTAGTAGAGCGGGGCGGAGACGGCGGCGATGACGGCATGGGGGTCGGTGCCGTCGGGAACGTCGCCGCGGGTGACGGCGTCGGTGACGCAGCCGGTCCATTCCTCGATGCGTAGGGCGTAGAAGCGGTGGAGGGCTTCCGCGGCTTGGTCGTCGCAGAGGGAGGCGGCGATGAGGGCTTTGAAGAGAGGGCCCTGGCGGGGGTCGGTAAGAGTCTTGACGACGAGGCGCGCGTTGGCCTTGAGGTCGTCCTCGAGGCTGCCGGTGACGGCGCGGGGCAGGGAGGTCTCCGCCATGTCAGCGAGAAGGTCGGTGGCGAGTGTGCTGGGGGTTCGCCAGCGGCGGTAGACGGTTGTCTTGCCGACTTCGGCGCGGCGGGCGACGTCGGCGAGGTCGAGGTCGGCGAAGCCGGTTTCGGCCAGAGCGTCCCCGGCGGCCTTGAGGACGGCTTCGCGGACGCGGGCGGTCCTGCCACCGGGGCGAATGCTTCCCGGGGCGGATGGGGTCGCGGACATGAGAAGGCTCCTTCAGGTGGTTGCTCACGCTTCCACGACACACCTTATCGGGAATGTGGTTCCCATTGCGCCCCTAGGGGTGCTACCTTCCCGGCGGTAACGGTACCCCAAACCCGTTAGTGAGTGTGACCTCTGGGTCCCCCGCCCACTCCCGTCGAGTTGACGCCCGGCGGGAATGAAAGGAATAGCTGTCATGTCCGCAACTAACACGCGACCGCGCTCCGCCACAGGCGAGCGTGCCGCACGTCCCGGCGCCGCCACCCTGCCCCCGGAACAACCCCAGCGCCTGACCGGCCGGTTGAAGGTGATCCTGGGAGTCCTCCTCGTTGCCCAGTTCATGCTCGCGGTCGACTTCTCGATCCTGAACGCCGGCGGAGATTCAGCTCCGGGTCCGCGGGCGTCTCGGATCAGCTGTGGCCGTCTGCCGGCGATAGCCGCTGGGTGCGTGCCGAACTCGCGCCGGAAGGCGGAGGAGAAGGCGAATTCCGAGGTGTAGCCGACCTGTTGGGCCACCGTGCTGAGCGGCTCGTCCGTTTTCCGGAGCCGCTCTGCCGCGGCGTTCATGCGTACCCAGGTCAGATGACCGAGCGGCGGTCGACCCACGAGTTCGGTGTATCGGCGGGCGAAGGCGGAACGGGACAGGTCTGCGACCGTGCCCAGCCTTTCCACCGTCCATGGTTCCCCTGGACTGTTGTGCATGGCGCACAACACCCTGCTGATCGCCGGATCGTTCAGCACCGGGCCGTCGGCCAGGCTGTGCCCGACTCCCGCACCTCGATGAGCCCGTACTCGCGCTGATGGGCGGTTACAGCCAGCCCCACAGACGGGGTTCGTCAGTCTGCTTGTGGCCGGGTGCGTCGGGCGTAGGCACGGGCGGCGCGGGCGCGGTCGCCGCAGCGGGTGGAGCACCAGTAGCGGCGCCCGTGGCGCAGCAGGTAGCGGTTGCAGGGGGTGGAACCGCAGCTGGTGAGGCGGTCGGCGTCGGGGCCGGTGAGGAGGTCGGCCGTGTTGGCCGCCAGTGTCGCGAGAGCGCGGTCGAGGATCTCGTTGGTGGGGCACGGCGCCGCGCGGTAGGGGCCGTTCTTCTCGTCCCAACACAGCAGGGTGGCCGTGGGAGCTCTGCCCAGGGCGTCGTTGACGGCGGACAGTGCCGCGGGCAGGGCGGGCAGTCCGGCGACGCGGGCGGTGAACAATGTCCTGAGGTGTTCGCGCAGCGAGCGCAGCTGCGTCGCGCACATCTCCTGCACCCCGGCGTCGGCCGGCGCGAGGCCGTGTTCGGTGAGCCACCGATTCGTGGCCTCGGGGGTGCCGAGGAGATCGATGAAGTGCCCTCCGGGCAGCGCGACGGCGCTGTTGACGAAGTCGAGGGCGAGGTATTCCTCCGCGCCCGGGGCGGGCGATGGCGCGGATACGGCGGTCGGGGTATCGCTCATAGCTCTCATGGTACGGCTTGCATTCATCCGTGACACACCGCTAACGTGCTTCACGGATAAGCAACCTTCAATCCGTGAGGTTTTGATGCCTGGTACCAGCAGGACCACTGAGCAGATCCCCATACGCGTCTTCGGCGGCCCGACCGCCCTCTTCACATACGGTGGCCTGCGATTCCTGACCGACCCGACGTTCGACGCACCCCGCGACTACCAGGTGCCGGGCGGCCGGCTGACCAAAACGGCGCCCTCCTCCACCACGCCGGCCGACCTCGGCCGTATCGACGTGGTCCTGCTCTCCCACGACGAGCACCCCGATAACCTCGACGACTCCGGCCGGGCACTGCTCGCCGACGTCCCGCTGACCCTGACCACGCCCGGGGGCGGGCAGCGCCTGGGTGTGGGGGCCAGAGGGCTGGCCGACTGGGAGCCGATCGAGCTGGACCGCCCCGGCGGCGGCACGATCACGGTCACGGGCGTGCCCGCCGTCCACGGGCCCGGCCCGCGCGAGGAAGTCGAACCGATCAGCGGCCAGGTCGTCGGATTCGTCCTGACCGGGGAGGGCCTGAACACGGTCTACGTCAGCGGCGACAACGCCTCGCTCGACCTGGTCAAGGAGATCGCCGAACGGTTCGGCCCGGTGGACACCGCCATCCTGTTCGCCGGGGCTCCCCGCTTCTCCGTCCTCTTCGACGGCGCACTGATCGTCCTCGACAGTGCGCAGGCCGCCGATGCCGCCCGGATCCTCGGCGCCCGCCGGGTGGTTCCCGTCCACTACGACAGTTGGGCGCACTTCACCGAGGGCCGTGACGAACTGGTTGCCGCCTTCACCGGCGCCGGGCTGCTCGACCGCCTGGACCTCTGCGACCGGGGACCTGCCGGACCGCCGGTGGCACCGTCCGGCAGGGTCACGCCCGGTGAAGGAACTCTGTGACGACTACCGCGCCTGCTCGGATCGAGCATGGGCTGTTCCTTCTCGCGAGTGCCGCCTACGCGACAGCCGCGCTGGCTCTGGCCACCTGGTGACCCCGGCCGACGGTCGACCTCTTGGCCTGAGGCTCCCCCTCATGGTGTGGCCCCGCGCGGCGTCCTCCGCGCGGGGCCACGGTCATGGGCGGCCCGTCAGGATGTGGGTCAGGGAGTGATACGCAGCGCGTCCACCATCCCCACTGATGTACTGCGGTTCACGATCCTGATCGTGTGCGAGCCACGAGCGAGCCCCTGTTTCTGCCACACGACCTGCTGGACCTGTCTCGCGCCGTCGACTCTGAGATTCACCGTGGCCTGGAAGACGTTGTCGAGATAGACGTCGACCGTCCCCATGTCGCCGTTGCGTTCGGACAGATACTGGATCCCGGTGCCGGTGAAGGTGTACGACGCGACCGCGTCCACCGTGGTGCTGTGGTGGGTGTCGTCGTTGAAGTCGCCGTAACCGCGGCTGTTCGTGAGATGCCAGTTGCTGTCGTACGTCAGCGCGGTGTTGTTGACCATCGGGTCGGCGGTCGCGTTCGACCCGAGCGTGGAGCTGGTGCCGGCGAGGGACTTCATGCCCTGGTTCGCGGTGCCGGTGAGCTGCGTCTGGCTGTAGGAGCTGAGCGGTTTGGCGGTCCGCTCGACGACGTACACCTGGTTCGCCCCGGTGTTGAAGGTGATCTCGGCGCTGCTGGACGTCGTCACGATGGCGTTGTCGGAGGTCCTGCGGACCCTGACCTCCTGGGTGCCCCACGGATTGACGACGCGGGCCGCGTTGCCGAACTGGCTCTTCAGTCCGACGTACTTGACCTCGCCGGCCTCCCTCTCCGAACTGACCATGAATCCGCCCTTGGCCAGCAGGCTGAATTTGCCGACGAAGGTGGAATCGGTGGGCACGGCGGGAAAGACCCGGATCTTGTCGTTGTACGACTGGAGCAGCGACTCGTTCGTCGCGGCAAGATGTACGCCGAGATATTCGAAGACGCCGTTGGTGTTGCTGGTCATGCCGTTCGGGTAGTTCTGGTACTTCTGCAGCATGGTCTTCAGACCCTGGAGCGTCTGATTTCCGAGCCCGAGTCTGGCGGCCTGGATCGCGTCGTTGGCCCATACGTTTCCGTACGGGAACGGCCTGACGTTCCAGGTGTTGATCGCCTTCTGCTGGTCGGGATAGCCGATACCGGTGAGGTCGTACGGCCAGACCAGTTCGGCCGCGACATTCTCGTTGTTACGCGTCTGCGCGATCGGGGGCGTGTGCGGCAGATAGGTGTTCGCGTTCGTGTCGGAGGGATACCCGATCAGGTTGTCCAGGATGTTCTGCCACTGCGGTCGCAGTGAGGCGTCCAGGCCCAGCTGGTTGCTCGCCTTGATGGCGAGCGGGAACAGGGTGCGTACGGCCGCCAGGTCGGTGATCGCGTTCGGCACGTTCCAGTACGTCTCGTGCGCGTGGGACGTGGCCACGTAGTACTTGCCGGTCGAGCTGTTGAACGACAGCTTCGCCTGGTAGAACTTGGCGACCTCGCGCATGAACGGATAGGCCGTGTTCCGCAGGTAGTCGGTGTCGTTCGTGTACGTGTACTGGAGGTACATGTTGTACGCGGCCTCGGTGCCGGTCGACCATATGTTGTTGGTGAAGTCGCTGTTGACCGTACCGCGCGCGTTGCCGTCCCAGCCCATCGTCTCCGGCACCCAGATGCCGTCCACGTTGTACCGGGTCCTGGTGTACGCCTTCAGCGCGTCGAAATTGCGGCTGTAGAGCTTGTTGAACCCGGCCATGAGATCGGTGTGGTTGGAGGCCAGGAACGAGTTGTAGATGTCCCGTTGATTCCAGTACCAGTACGCGTTGCTCCATTTCGTGGCGTCCCCGGTGGCCCGGAAGACACCGTTGATGAAGTGCGCGGGATAGTTTCCGTATCCGGCCGCCGCGATCATGTAGGTGGAGAGGTAGTAGACGTTCTCCATGTAGTCCGCTTCACGGGACCCGTTGGAGTACTGGACGAACGACTTCTGCCAGAACGCGTGCCACCAGTCGAGGTAGCTGTTGTTGGTGCTGGTGTATCCGGCGGCCTTGACCTCCGCGAGCGCGCGCTTGGCCTCGGCGACCGAGTTGTGGCTCGGGGCGTTGAGACGGGTGCTCGCGGTGAACCAGATGGTGTAGCTGGAGTCCGGTGTGATCGAGAGCCGCACCTTACGGCCGTCGACGACGCGTGCGGTGTACGCGGCGCCCTCCACGGTCGCGCCGAGGGTGTAGCCGAAGTTCTGCGGGTCCGCCTGGCCGCGGCTGAGTCCGGCGCCGGTGGAGTCCGCGTACGTGGACACCGTCCGCCAGGTCTCGATGTTCGGCACGTCACCGCTGTTGCCAAGCCCGGCGACGTCCCAGAGGCTCAGATCCAGGTTGATCGCGGAGACCCCGGAGCGGGTGTCCTCCACATGGATGCCCATGACCTCCGAGTTGGGCTTGCCCATCACCGTGACGGTGCGGTTGTTGTCGTACTTGGTGGTGAGGGTGCCGTCGTAGAGGGAGAGGCGCTGTTGGAAAGTGGAGTAGCCGCTGTCCATCGCCGGGGTGGTGGACAGGTTGAGCAGCCCGGCGCCGAAGGCGGTCTGCTGCGAGGTGTCCACACCGGACACCTGCATGTTGAAGCCGTTGTTCTGCCAGGCCATCGCGCCGGTACGGCCGTTGCCGACCGTGAGACCGTGCTTGGGCTCGGTGGTCGGCCGGTTGTAGACGATGTCGTGCTTGGACATGTACTGCGCGTAGTCCACGTTCAGCGCGCCGGTCGAGGAGTTGAAGGCGGCGTCGGTGGGTGCGGCCACGGCCGGTGAGACGCCCGACAGGCCACCCACCATGCAGACGAGGACGAGGAGCGCGCCCAGCAGGCGTGCGGCGCGTGTTCTCCCGCGTGTGTTCGTGCGTCTCGTCCTTGCGGCCGGTCTCGCTGGTCGGTCGGATCTCGCGGTGGTCACTGTGCATCACTCCCACGGGCGGTCATGGAGCCGGGACGGCTGATGCCGGGCCCGGTGAAGGTGTAGCTGTCGAGGTCGAGAATGGCGCCGGAGCCGCCGGTGAAGACCACGAAGAGATCACGCGGCTGCTCCACGGCGTTCGTGACGGGTACGTTCACCTCGGTGTACGTCTCCCAGCCGCCGGTGTTGGGCACGGTCACCCGCGCGACCACGGGGCCGGTGACGGAGTCGTACCGGAAGGTCGCCACGTTCCCCGCCTTGTCGGAGGAGACGCGGGCCCTGATGCCGGTGACGCCCTTGAGGCTCACCGGGTGGTACTTGACCCACTCGTTGTTCTGCACGTCGCCCAGGCGTTTGCCGCCCTCGGCCCCGGCGGCCGTGATGATCTGGGGTCCGGAGAGTTGCGCGAAGTGCTCCGCCTGCCACTTCTTGGGCCAGAGGCTGAGCTCCTTCTCCCCGGTCAGCGGTACGGTTCCGGCGGCGCCCTTGTCCGTGTAGCTGGCCCGCACCACGTAGAACTGCGTGGCATCCAGGCCGGAGTGGATCGGTCCGGTGTTGAAGGTCGTGGAGCATCCGGTGCCTTCGGCGACCTCGTGCGCGTGCTCCTGGTGGCCCAGGGCGATCCGTACGATCACCTTCGAGCAGTCGATCGGGCCGGTCGTGCCGTCTTCGGGGTCGGTCGCCGACGCGGTGACGGTGACGTTCTCGTTCCACTCGAACGCGCCGCCCGCCGGTGGCTGCGAGATCGTCAGCGTGGGGCGATTGTTGCCGACCACGACCGGGATCGTCGCGGTACCGGTGCGGCCGGTGCCGTCGCTGACCGTGAGTCTCGCCTGGAAGCTGCCGTTGGACGGATAGGTGAAGGACGGGTTGGCGGCGGTGGAGTCGGTGCTGCCGTTGTCGGTGAAGTCCCAGGCGTAGCTGAGCGGGTTGTTGTCCGGGTCGCTGCTGCCGGCGCTGGAGAACGTCACGGCCAGCGGCGCGAGTCCGTTGTCCTTGTTCACGGAGGCCTTGGCGAGGGGCGACCGGCCGCCCTGCACGTAGTTGATCTTGTAGAGACCGGCGTCCTCGGCGCCCGAGAAGTAACCGCTGCCGTATTCGAGGAGATACAGCGAGCCGTCGGGCCCGAACTCCATGTCGATCGGGTGGACGAACTTCATACCGTCCAGGACCGGTTCGATCGCCGTCGGTGTACCGGTGGACGCGTTGCCGTTGTTGAACTGCACTTCCTTGATCCAGTTACGGCAGTACTCGGAGATCAGCAGCTTGTTGTCGTAGTACTGAGGCCACTTGACGTCGGAGTCGAGATTCGCGTCGTAGTGGTAGACCTCGGTGTGGTTGGGCGAACCGCAGCCGCCGGGGTTGTCGAGCTGCGGCCACTCCTTGCTGCCGCCATGTTGCTCCCACACCAATGACGTCTTGGTGGGCGGCAGTTGCTGGATTCCGGTGTTGCGCGGGGAGTTGTTGACCGGGCCGGTGCCGCCGCCGCAGGGGAACCAGCCACGGGGCTGGTTGGCCGCGAAGTCCCAGTCGTTGTAGGCCACGTTGGGGCCGCCGCAGTACGGCCAGCCGTAGTTGCCGGGGCCGGTCGCCCGGTTGAACTCGTCGTACGCCGCCGGGCCGCGCGCGGGGATGGTGGCTCCGGCGTCGGGGCCGACCTCGCCCCAGTACAAGGTGTTGTTCGCCTTCTTGTCGACCCAGACGCGGTACGGGTTGCGCACGCCCATCACATAGACCTCGGGGCGGGTGCCCGCGGTGCCCTTGGCGAAGAGGTTGCCGTCCGGGACGGTGTACGTTCCGTTGTCCTCCGGGTGGATACGGTTGATCTTGCCGCGCAGATCGTTCGCGTTGCCCGAGGTGCGCTGAGCGTCGAACTGGGCGTGCCGCGACGGGCGTTCGTCGATCGGGGCCATGCCCTGCGCGTCACCGCCGGAGTTGGTGTTGTCGCCGACCGCGAAGTAGAGGTTGCCCGCCGTGTCCCAGGACATGGAGCCGGCCGAGTGGCAGCACATCTCACGCTCGGTCGGCCACTCGATGATCATGTCTTCGCTGGACGGGGCGATGGTGTTGGTGCTCTGGTTGAAGGTGAACCGGGATATCCGGTTCACCAGCGGGGTGCTCTTGGGCGAGTAGAACAGCATCACCCAGCCGGTGGTGGCGAACTTCGGGTGCAGGGTGAGGCCGATCAGCCCGTCCTCGAAGCGGGCGTCCAGGGCGATGGTCAGCGCGACCGTCGTGGACTTGGTGACGGGGTTGTAGAGGCGGACCTGGCCGCCGGCGGCGCTGGTGCCGCGGTTGATGTAGAGGACCTTGCCGTCGGGCAGTACGGCGAGCTCGATCGGCTCGCCCATGCCGAGACCGCCGTCGAGCTTGACCTTCTCGAAGCCGCTGGTGGGCGGCGGGGCGGCGGCTTTGCGGTCGGTGGTCGTCGCGGAGGTGGCCGCGGGTCTCTCGCCGGCCTCCGGGTCGGCTGCCACGGCACTGGGCGCGAGCAGAAGTGCGGTCAGGGTTAACAGTGCGGTCAGATAGGCGACAGCGCGCGACAACACGGAACCTCCAGGGGCCGATCGCGGGGTGGGGGCGCCCGGACGGCCCGGGGCGCGACAGGCGCACTGTCACGCCCCAGGTCGTCCGGGCGGGTCGATCGAGTGGTGACTGGTTACTGACTGGTGCCGTACACGGCCAGGTCCCAGAGGGAGTAGCCGTACTGCGTCGCGCGCGTGGTGCCCTGGACCCGTACGTACCGCCCGGTGCCGCTCACGGCGAGCTCGTCGAGACCCCCGTTGCCCGCCGTGACCGTACTGACAGCGCGCCAGGTGACGTTGTCCGTCGACGTCTGGACCGTGTACGCCGTGGCGTGCGCGGTCTCCCAGTTGAGCCGAACCCGCTGGAGCGTGTGGACGGCACCGAGGTCGACGGTGATCGACTGCGGGTCGGAGTACGCGCTGCCCCAGCGGGTGGCGGAGTCACCGTCCACCGCGTTGGCACCCACGTGCGTGCTGCCGGGCTCGACGCTGCTGACCGTGACGGGCTTGCCCCGCGCCAGGTCGGTGGCCGGCGCGCCGTCCTGCTTGATGCGGACGTTGCGGTAGTTGATGTCCAGGCCCGCGCCGTCGTTCTGCAGGCCTATGTGTCCGAGGGCGATGTCACGGTTGCTGGTGTAGTCGTTGACCTTGACGCCGTTGAGCCAGATCTCGACGTGCCGGCCGTGCACCGCGATCTCGTAACTGTTCCAGGTCCCGGGCGGGTTGAGCGCCGCCGCCCGCGCCGCCGTGTCGGGAGCCTGGAAGCTGTAGACGCTCCCGGTGGTACGGGTCGGGTCGCCGTCGGACGCGTCGATCTGGATCTCGTGGCCGAGGTCGACCGGCTTCCAGGGGTCGCCCTGCGGGTCGGGGAAGCCGACGAAGACGCCGCCGTTGTCGTCGCCCGGCATCATCCAGTCGGCCTTGAGCGAGTAGGTGGCGAAGGGGGTCACCGGATACCAGAGCAGGCCCATGCCACCGACCGAGGAGAGCGTGCCGTCGGCGAGGCTGAAACTGCCTGCGCCCGCCTGCCGCCACTTGTCGAGGCTGGCCTGGCTGCCGTCGAACAGCGGCGTGTAGCCGGTCTCCGGGCGGCAGTCGGCGGCCTTGGCGCGCGCCGCGGTCTGGATGCCGCCGAGGAGCATCGTGGTGAAGGCGGGGTCCGCGTACGACTCCTCGGTGTGGCCGAGCCCGGTGTACCAGGACCGTCCGCCCCGGTAGTCCTGGCACCAGGTGATCGGATGATCGCCCATGGTGCCGCCGGAGTACGACGTCTCGTCCAGGCTGGCGAGCACCTTCACCACCGAGCGCGGATTGGCGCGGTAGTTGTACCACTCGTCGGTGCGGGTCCAGCGCTGCGGCAGATGCGAGGTGGAGACGGACGCGCGGTCCTCGACCTTGATGGTGGCCCGCTGGGTGGCGGGGTGTGAGGCGAAGTACGCGCCGACGAGCCCGCCGTACCAGGGCCAGTCGTACTCGGTGTCGGCCGCGGCGTGCACGCCGACGTAACCGCCGCCGTTTGCGACGTACGACTCGAAGGCGGTCTGCTGCGCGGGGTTCAGCACGTCGCCGGTGGTGGAGAGCCAGATCACCGCCTGGTACTGCGCCAGGTTGGCGGCGGTGAACGCGCCCGCGTCCTCCGTGGCGGTGACGGTGAACCCGTTGGCCGCGCCGAGCTTTTGGACGGCGGCGATTCCGGCCGGGATGGCCGAGTGCCGGAATCCGGCGGTCTTGGAGAAGACCAGGACCTTGGTGAGGGGCGCGGCGGCACCGGCCGGGGCGGGGCGCTGGGCCTGGGCGCCGGCCCGGGTTCGGGCCACGGCCGGGTCGGCGGTCGAGGCCCGGTCGGCGGTCGAGGCGGGCGCCGCCTGGGCGGGTGGGGCCTGCGGTACGGCGACGAGCGACATGGCCGCCAGAACGAGCGCGATCAGGGCGCGGGACACAGTGCGCACTATCCGGTCCTCTCTCGGGGCGCGCGAGGGCGCTGGTTGAGCGAAGCGGTGATTTGCGACGAGGCAGCGGCGTCGTCAGGCGTAGTGAACATCGGAGGTCTAGGGGGGTCAAGGGTCGGCGCTGAACTATCCGAAGATTAGTTTTACTCCATGACAAAATGTCCCCCTTGACCTCTCCCCTGGCGAAGACAGCCCTCAACAGCAGTGCGGGGAACGGGAATCGGCCAGCGCGATTGATCGGATCTTCACGCCGTCATGAGTCACGGCCGAACTGGACGGAACATGAGCCCCGTTCAGCCGAGGTCGAGGACAGGACGGACGCTGAACTCGTCACTCATGTCCTCGCCCTCGGTGCCGTTGATGAATTCGGCCATCCCGGGGTTGCGGTTGGCGGTCGCCAGGGGCAGCCAGCTGACGAAGGCTCCGTACCCACCGCAGACCGCCTCGCCGCCGTCGCCGCCGTAGACCGATCCCTTATCGGACGTCACTTCCGACTCGTAGACGTCACGGGCTATGTGCAGACCGAAGCCGTTCGGCCGGTGCCGGTGATCGGCCGGGCGGTCGTGGTCAGCGCCGTCGACGGCGACGTTGCCGCCGTCGTCACCGTCCTTGCCGTACGGGGGACGGTCGAGCGGGCAGGCGAACCCCCAGCGGAACAGCGTCTCCGCGCCCGCCCCGCAGGCGTGTTCCCACTCGTCCGAACCGGGCAGCCGCAGACCGCGCTCAGCGAGGGATTCCGCGACAGAACCGCCCTCCCCTGGCAGCTCCTCCGGCTCCACCGCCATCAGCACGGTCGGCACCGTGACCGAACGCCTCGGGGTGAGATACCGCGCGAGATGGTCGGCGAGGTCGTCGTCGAAACCGAACCCGCCGGCAAGGCTCTCGGTCCGGTACGAGTCGAGCTGTTCCGGCAGTGGCCGCCAGGCGTCCAGGTCGAACCCCACCCGCACCTCGCCGCCGGGTATCAGGGCGAACCGCTGTCCCTCGCGCTCGATCACCGCGCGATACAGAGAACCGCCCGGATGCGGGCCGCCGTCGAAGTCGACCAGTCGGCCGTTCACCTGCTGCGCGGCTTCCCGCGCACGGTGGTGTGCGGCGTCCCGGTCCAGGGCGCGCCAGCGATCGAAAGTCAGGTCGGCGAGAGACATGATGGAGATTCTGGCACCTGCCACTGACAACCCCCCGGTCCATGGTGACCGATGGAGACGAAGGAGAGGAGCGTCGCTCGTGACACGGAACCTGGAACGAGTTCTCCGGCCGCCACCCCCGCTATGCCCAGCCGTGGCCGAAGCAGGACTTCACCCCGGGCCCGTCCGTCGTCGACGCGGCCTGCTCGATCGGCTGGGCCGGGGTGTCGGCCATGCTCGGCGCCGGGCTGCGCGCCTACCGCCCCACCGCGCCTTCGGGGGAAGCACGATGACCCGACCGCGCATCCTGACCGGCATCGACCTTCCCCCCGGAGCCGTGCTGCGGCTCCACCATCTGGTGCAGCGACGTCTACCACCGACTCGCCGGCGACTTCCACACCACATTCCTGGCGCAGCCCGGCTCCGGCGTGTGGCGGCACTCCTTCGAGGAGACCACCGATCTCCGCGCCGTGAAGCGGCCCTACGGCCTCCGTTTCCGCCCAACAGGTGGGGAACGGCGAAGAATTCACCGTCGACGGCACCACCTGGCTGCGGGTCTCGATCAAGGACCGGCGGCACAACCGCCCGCCGGTCCGGGCCGTGAACCGGGCCACTGGCGAACTCGTCCACCTCTCCAGGGACGAGAACACCGTCTTCTGGCAGTGGGCCGTCGTCGAGACCCTGCGGCTGGCCGGCCTGCGGGCCGAGGAACTGACCGAGCTGACCGACCTCAGCGTCCGGCAATACCAGCGATCCAGTGGTGAAGTTGTGGCCCTGCTGGTCGTCTCCCCGTCCAAGAGCGACCGTGAACGGGTCATCCCCATGTCGGCCGAGCTGTTCCACGTCATCGCGCAGATCATCCGACGCCACCGCAACCAGCACGGCACCGTCCCGGTCTGCGCCCGCTACGACCTGCACGAAAAGGTCTGGAGCGAGGAACTGCCCTACCTGTTCCAGACCTTCCACGGCGGCATCGAGTGCGGCATGTCCACCACGACCGTCTGGCGCGTGATCAAACGAGCCTGCGACGCTCTCTCGGTCATACATCCGCAGTTCAAGGGGGTGAAGTTGGCGCCTCACGACTTCCGCAGGCTGTTCGCCACCGAACTCGTGAACAACGGCCTGCCGATCCACATCGGCGCCGCCCTGCTTGGCCACCTCGACATCCGAACCACCCGCGGTTACGTCGCGGTGTTCGACGAGGACGTGATCAGCCAGTATCAGCAATTCCTCGCCCGGCGCCGGGCCGAACGGCCCCAGGACGAGTACCGCGAGCCCAGCGCCGAGGAGTGGAGCGACTTCCAGCAGCACTTCGACAAGCGCCGGGTCGAGCTGGGCTCCTGCGGCCGGCCCTACGGGACCTCCTGCGCGCATGAACACGCCTGCATCCGCTGCCCGATGCTGAGCCTCGACCCCAAGATGCTGCCGCGTCTGGACGAACTGGAGCAGGACCTGGTCGAGCGCCGCGAACGGGCCGTCGCCGAGGGCTGGCAGGGGGAGATCGAGGGCATCGATCTGACCCTCACCTTCCTGCGCGGCGCGGGCAAGCCCAGCGCTTCCAACGCAGCGGGATCGTTGACTTGGGGTTTCCTCATCAGAGACCCCCGGTCACAGAACAGTGATCGCGACAGGGTGGTTGTCGAGAGTGCCCTCCGCTGTGGTGTTTATGGCTCTTCACCTCTCGGAGGTATTGGCGGGGAATGAAGTTGCCCCGGTTTGATGGACAACCTTTCGCTTTGGGACACTGGGTCCCGCAAAGGAGGAGTTCATCGTGCCAAGGACGCGTCCGGCCTACC
>NZ_JBIWLW010000058.1:0-12239 GCF_044766385.1 Streptomyces sp. NPDC102274
CCACAGACGATCTCGCTCCCAACCAGCCTGAGTACGTCATCCCGACCCCACACCAGCGCCGTGACCTGCGAAATCAGGATGGAGACTTCTCAGTGGGGGGCACGACGCCAGACGCCACAACTCGCGATCGACCAGTTTTTCGCTCCGCCTATTGATAAGGAGGGGGATGTGGAGTCAGCGTCCTCGACACATGTGATCGGAAAGTCCTGCAACACGCTGGCCCTCGCTTGACGGGTGCGGCCAGCACAAGGTCTTGAGGGCGAGCCCAGGCGTACACGTGGAGCAGGGTGAACACGCTCCCATCGCGGTGGAGTTGGGTACAGTCAGGCCGAAGCGATCCGTGTTGCGGCGGCGGAGGCGATTCACGAAGAGAGTTCGTACGGGTCTCACCGCGTTCGACGACAGAGCGTGTGATGCCGCCCCCGGACCCTGCTGCGCAACCAAGGGTACGACGGCGAGTGGGGACTCACCCTGACCTCGGTGTCGTCGATCGTCAACACCAGTGAGGTCTTCCCGGTTCTGAGGGCCGCCAGCATCGCCGGGCAGCCGGTACGGCAGGCGCTCGACTTCCTGACCGGCGCCATTCCGGAGCACTGCCGGCCCCGTCACAAGGGCGAACGTGGTGAGCACACTCGGTTCACCATCTTCGGCCTGGCCGGTCTGCTGTCCCACCCTCGCTTCTTCCACCACACGGGGGTCGCTGAGGCTGCGGCCTGGTGCGTCGGCTGGCTTGAGGACCATCAGGCCGACCACGGCTGGCCCGAGGTGCTCGGGCTCGATGACACCTCGCTGCACCAGACTGCTCTGGCCGTTCAGGGGCTCGCCCAGCTCCGGGACTCTCTCCACGCCTTCGGCCCCGGACTCGTCCTTCCGGGCGGGGTGGAGACCAGCAGCCTGCTGGAGCGAGCCGAGCCGCGCCGCTGATCCATCATGGTGTCCACGGCCTGCCTTACCACCGGCGCCCCAGCGGGGCCTGGGGGTGGCGTACATACGTCTACACCGAACCCAGCCCGAGTAAGACCGCGCTGTGCCTGCTCGCCTTGTCGGCTGTCTGCTCCGGAGGTGGACTCGACGGCCCACGCCAACTCCGGCAAGATCGGTGCGTTCAGCGGACGCCTGCCGACGTGGTTGGCAGAGTTCACGTTCGGGAGATCGACGGTGACGAAGGCCGTCGCCCGCTGCGGATGGTGGGACGGGGTTCGGGGGCATCAGTGACCTGGCTCCGGGCGCAGATCATCAGAGCCGAGCGGATGCATGGCCGCGGCCATCACCGTGTGCGGCTGCTGACGTCGGCTGCGTAGGCGGCCCAGCCGCTGGCTGAAACCTTTTGCCATTGGACGGCGACTTGGATGTGGACGCCGAGCATTCGGCCGAGGATGGCGGCGGGCACTTCAGCAGCGAGGGGCCCACTCGGCAAGCTCAAGGTAGAAGGCTCGAACAGTGGTCTTCATGCAAGTCCGTCCCGACCACCGGACGACGATCATCGAAGAACGGGCCCCGGAAGTCATCAAAGCCCTTCCTCCGGCAGTACGCGGCCGTGCCGCAAATAACCTCCGCGAGATCCTCGCTCTGTGCGTGTCTCGACAGAGTTCAGTTGAATCCCCTCGCGGCTGAGCACGCGAGAGTCGTTCGTAACTGGTTAGGTTCGCGCGCACCTCTCCCTTCAAGAAGGGGGAGGTGCCGTCATTCGGGCGCAGAGCGTTGGTGGTCACGCGCCGCTGCTCGCCTCGTCGCCAGTGCGCTGCTGAAGTGCCAACAGCGACCTGAACAGTCCAGGCTCCTGGGTGAGTTGCGCGTACGTCCCTTCCTGTACAACCCGTCCATGGTCGAGGACGACGATCCTGTCGGCCACGGCGACGTTGGCGAGCCGGTGTGTGATCAGCAGGATTGCTCGGTCCTTGGCCAGATCCTGCAGGCCGGTGAAGATGTGGTGCTCTGCGCGTGCGTCGAGGTCGGCCGTGGGCTCGTCCATGACGAGCAGAGCCGCCTTCCGGTGGAACGCCCTCGTCAGCACCACACGCTGCCACTGCCCTCCAGACGGCTGTTGGCCTCCGTACCACTCTGACGTCAGGAGGGTGTCGAGTCGCCGAGGTCCTCGGCGGGGTGCCGACGACGGTCTGCGGCGGCGCCTGGGTCGCCGAGCTGGCCGGCGACGTCCTCAAGGGATGGCCCGCGGGTATGCGGCTGATCGTCCGCAAAGAACGCCCGCACCCCGGTGCGCCAGCTGCGGTTCACCGACGCCGACGGTATGCGCTTGACGTGCTTCGCCACCAACACCACCGGAACCGCGATCGCCGCCCTGGAACTGCGGCAGAGCCAACGCGCCCGAGCCGAGGACCGCATCCGAGCCGCCCGCGCCACCGGACTGCGCAACCTCCCTCTTCATCACGCAGCGAGCAACCAGCTCTGGCTGGAGATTATCCAGCTCGCCCTGGACCTCCTTGCCTGGATGCCCATGCTCGCGCTGACCGGCCAAACTCGCCGCTGGGAACCCAAAAAGCTCCGCCTCAGGCTGTTCTCCGCCGTTGCCCGACTGGTCACCACCGGCCGCCAACGCATCTTCCGCCTCGACCGCCACGGGCCCTGGAGCAAGACGATCACCAACGCCTTCACCCGGCTGCAAGCCCTACCGGACCCCGACTGACCAGCAGGATCAACCCGTCCCGACAAGCACCCGAATGCCTCCGGACCCGTGGAACCCGGCGTCCACCCGACACGACAGTCGGGCCACCGGCCTTCCCATCCCCAGAACAACCCGAGACCCGGCAAGCAAAAAGCCCCCGTCAACCTCCAACGAGGGCTCACGCAAGATCGAGGCTAGCGCGCTACGAAACCACGCATGTCCGGGAGGTGGCGCTGTATTCCTCGTGGCTGGCGCAGGCATACGAGGACGCCAACGAAATCGACGAGGCCGCCCAAGTAGCCTCACGGGTGTACGACCTGGCCGCTGCCTCGGACTCATCGCGGGCTGTCCGGCGCCTGGACACCGTCCTCGACGCACTCGCGCCACACAGGGACACTCCTGCGGTTCGCGATCTCCTGGAGCGTGCCGCATCGTAGCGGGGCAGGCGCGCCGCTGTGTCTACCCACCGACCGGGCCGGGCCAGTCGGCCAGCGGGTTACTGCTTCCACTCGAAGGTGTCGTCCTCGCCTCAGCCGATATCGCGCTCCTCATCGCTGAGCAGGTCGTTGATCTGTCCTAGGTGAGTTCGGTGCCGTCCATGGATCTGATGAGGCCGAAGCCGCCCCGCACTCGCTCCGTACGGCCTCAACCGGGTCGATGACCCTCACTCCGTCGGTCTTCTCCGCATGACGGCGACGTCCGCGCCGTGTTCGGGGACTGCGGTGCCGTTGAACTTCTGCAGCGCCCCTGACGCGACCGGGGCGGTGTACTGCTTTCGCTGCACTATCTTCCTGTCGTCTGGATCGCAGACCACGACGTCCGCGCCCAGGTCTCCGGAGCCTCCGACTCGGCGGGCGCGTACGAACCCGTCCCGAGCCAGCACGTGCACCGCATCGAGAACGATCTGGTCCACCGAACATGTCGTGGCGGATTGGCGTCCCAGTATCCGAAAATGTGGTCGTCGTGGCCATTGAGACCCGAACTGTGTCCGCGCGGGCGGAAATGAACAGGGCCTTGTCGACGAGGTTGTGTAACGGCGTCGTGATGCAGGCGCTGGCGCATTCCTTTCGCCGCAATAGGTCGGCAACGGGAGGACTCCACGCAGGCTGTCGGCGGGCATTCGCCCACGGCAGACAGGAAAGAACTCCAAATGACTGGAACCTCCGCCGGGACCATGTCAACGTAACAACGTCTCGGGAAACACCAGGTCAGACAGTGTGGTTACTCCGGTGTGGCGAGAGTTGTGACTGATTCGCAACCCTGTGCTGCATCGCTGGCACGGTCCCTACTTAGGAGGCCCGTCTGTCGGATTCCGCTATTCGATCCGCCCCCTTCACTTCCCCTGTCCTGTTCGTGCTCGGTGCACTGAGCGCTTGGTCCGGCCAGGCGGCGGGGGACTACGGCGCCGTGTCCACCGGGCTGTGCGTTTGCGTCTACGCGGCCGGCCTGTTCGGCGAGGATCTGCTGCAACGCGGCTATCGCCGCGACGGGGCCGTCCTCGCTCACGTTGCGGCGCACCCCGGAGCTGCAACTCGGCACGTGGCACGAGCCATTGGTGTGCCAGAGCGTGTCGCAGCGCGAAATCTTGACCTCCTTACTGATGACGGTCTGCTGGTGCTCGTTACGGACAGCGCGACCCCAGCCTTGCGCTCATACCGGCTGGCTCGCTGACCGCGGCCAGCGCGAGAAGCTGTCGGACTCATCTAATGCGGCGTGCAATGTAGACCACGATCGCCGGTTAGCCAAACCGGCGATCCTCGCGACCATTGAGGAGTTCGCGGCGGCTGTGCTTGGCGGTGGAGCCGTAGCGGACACAGGGCAGCGCTGCGAAGACGAGAGGAGACATGGAGCGGCGTCGGCCTGTGCTGTCTGACACGGACCGCACCGCATCCTGTGGAGGCAGTAGCCCCTTCGCTGGTGCCGATGCTGTCGATCCCGCTTTGTAACTCCTCGTCTCTGAACAAGGAATTCCCAAACCATGCGCCGAACCGCAATAACCCCTGTCCTTTTCTATCACCAGCTGGCCGCTTACCTTGACTGTCCTGCCCCCGTCACGCCCCATCGAGAGAGTGAGGCTGCGTCGTGACGGTAGCGGACAGGCACGGACGGAAGCTGACGGTGGATGAGGTCTGCGCGAACGTGGAAGGTCGTCGGGCACTCGCCACCCCAGCGGAGCTTGCCGAGTATCTGGGCGTTCCAGAAGCAACCCTTGCCCAGTGGCGCTATCACGGGAAGGGGCCGCGATGGATAAAAGTCGGGCGCCATTGCCGCTATCGGTGGAGCGAAATTGATGTGTGGCTGGATGAGAACGCCGGTGCTGTATAGCGAGCCGCTTGATCGCGGCAGGAAGGAAGGCTTGAGACGTGGCCCAGGTAGTTGATAGATGGCATCTTGCGAATCCCAAGGAAGGAGCAGAAGTCTGTCGGGATCATTCTGTCAAAACGCGCCGACTGGTGGCTAGTGCTGACCACGAACGGGAAGCGCTGGCAGGTCCGCTATCGGGATGGCAGCGGTAAGCAGAAAAAGGAGAACTTCCCCCGACGCGGTGAAGCAGATGCCCGCGCAGCCGAAGTAGAGACGGATCTCAACCGTGGGCAGTACGTGGATCCGAGGGAACAGCGCATCATGTTCAGGGAGTACGCTGAACGCTGGCGTCAGATGCAGCCGCACCGGGATGGCACGGCCGCGAATGTCGAGCGGTGCCTGCGACTCCACGCCTATCCGGTTTTTGGTGACCGCCGACTGGTCTCGATACGGCCGAGTGAGATCCAAGCCTGGGCGACAGGGCTTGTCGAGGTGCGCGGCTTCACAGCGCAGACAGCCCGGAACAGTGCTGCCAAGGTGAAGCAAGTCTTTAATGCTGCGGTTCGCGATGGGATCGTTCAGCGGAGTCCCTGTGAGGGTGTCAAACTTCCTTCGGTGCCGCTTGCCAAAATTGTACCGCTAACGGCTGTCCAGGTGGGCTATTTGGCTAATGCGATACCGCGCCGATATCGCGCCCTAGTTATCCTGGGTGCGGGCACCGGTCTCCGTCCCGGAGAGATTTTTGGTCTGCAAGTTAAGCATATTGACTTCACTCGCCGCGTGGTCAAGGTGGAGCAGCAGCTTCAGCGAGTACCGGGTGGAAAGGGGGGTCACGTTTGCCCTCCGAAGACTAGGAGGTCTCATCGCAGGGTCCCTCTGCCCGGAATTGTTGCGACAGCATCAAGGAGCATCTCGACGATTTTCCGGCTCATGGAGAAGAATTTCTGTTTCGAAACACAAAGGGTGAGCCAATCCACTCGTCGCGCTTCTACGAGCAGATCTGGCGCCCGGCCATCGCCGAGGCCAAGCTATCCAAGGGCACAGGACCCCACGCCTTGCGGCATGCCTACGCATCTCTGCTGATCGCCGCGGGAGAGTCCGTTAAGGTCGTGTCGGAGCGACTGGGGCACACCAACGCTGCGATGACCCTGAACGTCTACAGCCATCTCTTTCCTGAGTCGGAGGAACAGACTAGGGCGGCGGTGGATCAGGCGTTCGGTGCCCTGAAGGGGGAATGTGCCCCGGATGTGCCCTCTCAGCCGGAGGGCTGAGAGAACGCGCAGGTCAGAGCCGACGCCAGGGGGACACAGTGCGATTGAGAGTCGAGTTCACGACCGAGCCCTTCGACCTGGACGAGGCGCCCGCCCATGCGCTGGTGGCCCGCGAGGTCGTCGAGGGCGCGGAACTGGACGCCGTGGACGTCGGCCCGTTCGGCAATACGGCGGAAGGTGGCGCGGACGCGGTGCTGGGCGCGGTGGGCGCGCTGCTGCGCCGGTCGCTCGCCGCCGGGGCGACCCGGGTCTCCCTCCAGGTCAACGTGGTCGAGGACGGCCATGTGGGCGGGGGAGGTCCTGCGGCCGGGGACGGTCCCGTGACCGGGAGCGGGGGGAACGGCTGATGGCCGAGCCGCCGGACCACCCCTTCGTCGCGGCGGTCAAGCCGCTGGTCGACGCCATGGGCGGCGAGCTGATGGCGCCCGGCGAGGCGCAGCCCGACGATGTCGTGCTCACCTGGGAGGGCGAGGAGCTGCTCGCCGTACGGCTGCCCCAGCTGTCCGACTCCTTGGACCACATCCTGGCCGCGCTGGAACGCCGGCACGGCATGCCGCTCGCCGAGCTGGACCGCAAGTCCAAGCAGTCGGTCGTCCGGATACTGGAGGCGCGCGGCGCCTTCTCCGTACGGCACGGCGTCGAGACGGTGGCGGGCGCCCTCGGGGTCAGCCGCTTCACCGTCTACAACTACCTCAACAGGGAAAACGCGCGCGAAAGTGCGCGGGAGAGCGCGCCCGAGGGCGAGTAGACCCCTAGGTCGTGTCTGACAAATTCCGCCTGGCTCACGGCGTCTGGTGCGTGCGCCCCGCCCTCCGGGCGGACGGCGCTATTTATCAGACACGCCCTGGGCGGGGGCCGTATACGAGATTTCAACAAAGTGTTGACGCGGTGTTGCCGAGGGCGTTAGCTATGCGAAGCCCGCACAGCACAGCCACGGAGGCTCCCGTGACATCGACACCGCAACCGGGCCTCACCCGGTTCAACACCTCACCCGACAGCGTGGCTCTGGCCGCACTGCGCGAGGTGTGCGCCAGCCGGGCGTGGGGGACCAGGCTCCTCGCCCGGCGCCCCTACACCGGCCTGAACGCTCTCCTCGCCGTCAGTGACACCGCGACGAGTGAGCTGGACGGCGCGGATCTGGCCGAGGCGATGGCGGGACACCCGCCCATCGGCCGGCCGAAGCCGGGAGACCCGGCCTCCGCCCGTGAACAGCGGGGGATGGCCGGCGCCTCGGAGGGGCTGAGGGCCGAGATGCTCGAACTGAACCTGGCCTATCAGGAGCGGTTCGGACATGTCTTCCTGATCTGCGCCACCGGCGCCACCGGTGAGCAGATGCGCGACGCGCTGAAGACCCGGATGGGCCACACACCGGAACGGGAGCGTGCGATCGTGCGCACCGAACTCGGCAAGATCAACCGGATCCGGCTGACCCGTCTCGTAGCGGAGGACGACGACTCATGAGCACCGCCACCACCGCCTCGGTGTCCACGCACATCCTGGACACCAGCATCGGACGCCCCGCCGAGGGCGTCGCCGTCTCGCTCGCGGCCCGCGGCGGCCCCGGCGCGCGGTGGGAGGCGCTCGGCGGTTCGCGTACCGACGGCGACGGGCGCTGCAAGGACCTGCCGGCCCTGCCGGAGGGCACCACACAGGTGCGCCTCGACTTCGAGACCGAGGCGTACTTCATCAGCAGGAAAGAAGTCATCAACAGGAAAGAAGCCGAGGCGCAGCAGGACGCCCCCCGCGCAAGGGACAGCGGTGCGTTCTTCCCGGAGGTGGCGATCACATTCGCCGTCATCCCCGGGGAGCACTATCACGTACCGCTGCTGCTCAACCCGTTCGGCTACTCCGTATACCGAGGGAGCTAGCAGACATGACCGATCAGTTCCGCCCGAGCCGCCCTGTGATTCTCGGACAGAACCAGTACGGCAAGGCGGAGAACCGCGTCGTCAAGATCACGCGGGACGGCGACACCCACCACATCAAGGACCTCAATGTCTCCGTCGCGCTCTCCGGCGAGATGGAGGACGTCCACTACTCCGGTTCCAACGCGCATGTGCTGCCGACCGACACCACCAAGAACACGGTGTACGCGTTCGCCAAGGAACACGGCATCGAATCGGCCGAGCAGTTCGGTATCCATCTCGCCCGGCACTTCGTCACCAGCCAGGAACCGATCCGGCAGGCGCGTATCCGTATCGAGGAGTACGCCTGGGAGCGCATCGAGACGTCGGACGCCAACTCAGGGTTCGTCGGCGCCGATGAGGCCAAGCACTCCTTCGTCCGCAAGGGCCAGGAGACCCGGCTCAGCCAGATCACCTTCGACGGCGAACGCTGGCAGGTCATCTCGGGTCTGAAGGATCTGACGGTGATGAACTCGACGAACTCCGAATTCTGGGGTTACGTCAAGGACAGGTACACCACGCTCAAGGAGGCGTACGACCGTATTCTCGCGACCGAGGTGTCCGCCAAGTGGCGTTACAACTGGTCGAGCGACGACGCACGCATGCCGAACTGGGAGAAGTCCTACGAGCAGGCCAGGAAGCATATGCTCCAGGCCTTCGCCGAGACCTACTCGCTCTCCCTCCAGCAGACCCTGTACCAGATGGGTTCGAGGATCATCGACAGCCGCGGCGAGATCGACGAGATCCGGTTCTCGCTGCCGAACAAGCACCATTTCCTGGCGGATCTGGAGCCGTTCGGACTGAAGAACCACAACGAGGTCTACTTCGCGGCGGACCGCCCCTACGGGCTGATCGAGGCGACCGTCCTGCGGGACGGAACCGAGCCGCAGATCCCGATCGATCTGACCAACCTCTGACCCGTTGCCGGCCCGAACCCAGGGAGAGGAACCGCCATGGCGGCTTCGCGCATCGTCATCGAGAACTGCGCCATCGCGACGGTGGACGCGCACGACACCGAGTACGCCTCGGGACATGTCGTCGTCGCGGACCACCGGATCGAGTCGGTCGGCGCGGGTCCGGCCCCCGGCCACCTGGAGAACGTGGTCCGCCGTATCGACGGCACCGGCCATCTGGTCACCCCCGGCCTGGTCAACACGCACCACCACTTCTACCAGTGGCTCACCCGCGGGCTCGCCACCGACCACCACCTGTTCAACTGGCTGGTCGCGCTCTATCCGGCCTGGGCGCGGCTCGACGAGCCCATGGTCCGCACCGCCGCGCAGGGCTCCCTGGCGATGATGGTCCGCGGCGGTGTCACCACCGCGATGGACCACCACTACGTCTATCCGCGCGGCACGGGCGACCTGTCGGGCGCGATCATCGGGGCCGCCGCGGAGATGGGCGTACGGTTCACCCTCGCCCGCGGCTCCATGGACCGCGGGGCGTCGGACGGCGGGCTGCCCCCGGACTTCGCCGTCGAGTCCCTCGACAGCGCGCTCGCCGCCACCGAGGGGACCGTGGACACCCACCACGACGCCTCCTTCGACGCGATGACGCAGATCGCCGTGGCCCCGTGCTCGCCGTTCTCCGTCTCCACCGAACTGCTCAAGCAGGGAGCCGAGTTGGCCCGCCGTAAGGGCGTCAGACTGCACACCCACGGCAGTGAGACGGTGGAGGAGGAGCAGTTCTGCAAGGAGCTGTTCGGGATGGGACCCACCGACTACTTCGAGTCGACCGGCTGGCTCGGCTCCGATGTGTGGATGGCCCACTGCGTCCATATGAACGACTCCGACATCGCCGCCTTCGGCCGTACGGGCACGGGCGTCGCCCACTGCCCCTCGTCCAACGCCCGGCTCGCCGCCGGGATCGCGCGGGTCCCCGACATGCTGAGGGCCGGCGTACCGGTCGGCCTCGGTGTCGACGGCACCGCCTCCAACGAGTCCGGTGAACTCCACACCGAACTGCGCAACGCGCTGCTCATCAACCGCCTCGGCGCCCACGGCGAGTCGGCGCTCAACGCCCGCCAGGCGCTGCGCCTCGGTACGTACGGCGGCGCTCAAGTCCTCGGCCGCGCGAGCCAGATCGGCTCGATCGAGCCGGGGAAACTCGCCGACCTCGTCCTGTGGAAGCTGGACACCCTCGCCCACGCCTCCATCGCGGACCCGGTGACCGCGCTGGTCTTCGGCGCCGCCGCGCCCGTCACACTCTCCCTCGTCAACGGCAGGACCGTGGTGGAGGACGGCCACCTGACCACGGTGGACGAGGAGGCCATCGCCCGCGACACACGGAGCGAGGCCCAGCGTCTCGCGCGGATCGCCGCACAGGGCTGATCCCGCCGGAATGTCCGGTCGCGGGGGACGGCCCACGACCGGAGGCCATGGACCCGAGCGGGGTCCGTGGCAGCCGTGACCGGGAGGTGTCGTACCGCACACTGCCGGTACCTCACCTCCCGGGACGGTGACATGTGTCTTGTGCCCCGCACGCGCAGACAGGTGTGTGCCCACCTTGTAGCACCTCCCTGACACCCGCGCCGCCGCCGCAGGCGCGTAACCGACCGGAGGAACCGCCGTGCCGACCGAACCCGTAACAGAGCTGGAATCCCCGCCGAAGACCCACCCCACCTGGGCAGTTGACGTCGATCCCCACCGGAAGCATCCGGTCGACGAAAGGCTCCCGCCCGCCAGAATGATCACCAGCGGCCTCCAGCATGTGGCCGCGATGTACGCGGGTGTGGTGGCCCCGCCCATGATCGTGGGGCCCGCGGTGGGCCTCGACACCAAAGAGACCGCCTTCCTGATGGGCGCGAGCCTCTTCACCGCCGGAATAGCCACCCTGCTCCAGACCCTGGGCTTCTGGAAGATCGGCTCCCGGCTCCCGTTCGTCAACGGCGTCTCCTTCGCCGGTGTGACCCCGATGATCGCCATCGGCAAGGACCGGGGAGCCGACGGACTCGCCGTGATCTTCGGCGCGATCATCGTCGCCAGTGTGCTGGGCTTTCTCCTCACCCCGTACTTCTCGAAGCTCGTCCGTTTCTTCCCACCCGTCGTCACCGGCACCGTCATCACCCTGATAGGTGTCTCGCTGCTGCCGGTCGCCTTCACCTGGTCCCAGGGCGGCGACGCCACGGCCGGCGACTACGGTTCGACGCGGAACATAGGGATGGCCGCCCTTACCCTGGTCATCGTGCTCGTGCTGCGGAGGCTGCTGCGCGGCTTCCTCCAGCAGATCGCGATCCTCATCGGTCTGGTCATCGGTACGGTCATCGCCATCCCGATGGGCATGACCGGCTTCGACGCGATCAAGGACGCCGATCTCGTCGGCTTCCCGGCCCCGTTCCACTTCGGAGCCCCGCAGTTCGAGATCGCGGCCATCATCTCCATGTGCGTCGTGATGCTCGTCTGTATGACGGAGTCCACCGCCGACATGCTCGCGCTGGGCAGGATCGTGGGACGACCCGCGGACAAGCGGACCATCGAGGGCGGGCTGCGCGCCGACACCCTCGGCAGCGCCCTCAGCCCGCTGTTCAACGGCTTCATGTGCAGCGCCTTCGCGCAGAACATCGGACTCGTCGCCATGACCAAGGTCCGCAGCCGCTTCGTCGTCGCGGCGGGCGGCGGGATCCTGGTGCTGCTCGGGCTCTGTCCGGTGCTGGCGTCCGTGATCGCGCTCGTACCACTGCCCGTTCTCGGCGGCGCGGGGATCGTCCTGTTCGGCTCCGTCGCCGCGAGCGGAATCCAGACCCTGGCCACGGCCGCGCTGGAGAAGGGCGAGAACGCGCTGATCGTCGCGGCGGCCCTGGGCATCGGGCTGATACCGATCGCCGCGCCGGACTTCTACCGCGCCTTCCCCAAGGACCTGCTGGTGGTGCTCGACTCGGGCATCAGTACGGGGTGTGTGGTGGCGATCGTCCTCAACCTGGCCTTCAACCACCTGGGCGCGAGGTGGAGTTCGGACGCGGAGCGAGCGGAGGCGGCCCCGGAACCGGCGCCGGTCGGTCAGACGGTGACGTGAACGCGGGCGGGGGGGGGGGGGGCGGGGGGCCCGGGCCCCCCCCCCCCCCCGCCGGCCGCCCCCGGCCAGGCACCCCCACCCCACGGCAGCCGCTGTTGGAGCAGTAGCCCGACAACGACCCGGGGC
>NZ_JBIWLW010000058.1:12249-29446 GCF_044766385.1 Streptomyces sp. NPDC102274
GTTCCGCCCGGGGCGCCGGCGCGGGCGCCCCCGCACCGGGCCCGGGGCGGCATCCGGGTGACGGGACCCGGGGGGGCGGGCCCGCCCCCCCCCCCCCCGGCCCCGCCCCCCCCGCCTCGGACAGCGCCTGACCTGTCAGCCCGACACCTGGTCAGCCGATGTGGAAGCTGTCGCCGTACACCTTCCAGTCGAGCGGCGGATCCAGGTTCAGATTGCCCTTGTTGAGGAACACCCGCTGCGCGGTGTCCACCCGGCTGGTGTCCTCGTGGGCCTCCTCCTGCCTCATCGCCCAGACGCGGGCGTCGAGGAAGGCGTGCAGATACGTCGTCTGGTTTCCGCCCTGGGCCGGGGGCTTCGCCTCGGCCAGCGCGCGCTTGCGGATATTGCTGAAGCTGGTGCTGTCGCCGCCGTCGCCGTGCATCACGATGGCGTCGTAGTACGCGAACTGCCCGAGCGTGCCCAGGCCGTCCTGCTTACCGCGGTTCACGGCCGGGTTGAAGTAGACCCGGTCGCGTTCGTCGTTCTGTGCGGTCTTGAACGCGGAGTCCTTCGCCGCCTGCTTCCAGGCGGCGCTGAACCCCGGGTCGAGGCCCTCGTGCGAGTCGGTGCCGTCGACCGCCCGCAGAGCGGGCAGATACGTGGCGAGCGGGTTGCCCGGCTTGCGCTGGGTGTACAGCTCGACGAGGTCCAGCATGTCGCCGGTGCCGGAACAGAATCCGATGATGCCCGCGGTGTAGCCGCGGCCGTCGCCGATGTCCTCGATGTAGCCGTACTGCGCCTTCCAGTCCAGCGAGGAGTTCTCCGCGCTGGAGACGAGCTGCATGGCGATGTCCTTCTTCGCCGGGTCGTCGAGTCCGGTGGCCGCCGCCACGGCGGCGCCGGCGGCGGGTGAGGCGGCGGGGGGCTCCGCCGCCGCGTGGGCAGCGGACGCGGTGGGCACCGCGACCAGCGTCAGCGCGAGCAGAACGGTGCGAATGCGGGGGGTGGGCACCTGACCTCCAGGGTGGGGAGTTCGTGCGCGGTATCTGTTAGGAAGCTTTCCTACCAAAGGCGGGAGGTGCCGTATACCCATCCGTCTGTAAAGAAGGAGTGTGGGCCGGTCACTTGCTGCGATAGTGCTTCCTGCGGGGGGCGGTGCGGGGCGCCTCCGGCCGGAGGTCGTTGTCAGACCCCCGTGGCAGCGTTTTGGCCATGGATCTCGTACAGGTATTGGCCGATCTCGATGCCCAGCCGTGGGCGGAACTTGAGCACGCGTACGGCAGCGCCGAAGACCTGCCCGAACAACTGCGGGCGCTGGCGAGTGCGGACGAGGAGGAGGCGGGGGAGGCCCTGGGCGAGCTGTACAGCCGCATCCTCCACCAGGGATCGGTGTACGAGGCGTCCGCGCGGGCCGTGCCATATCTCGCCGGGCTGGCCGCCGCCGGGGTACGTGCCGACGATCTGCTGGTCCTCCTCGGGGGGATAGCCGAGAGCGAGGCCGTCTACGACAGCACGCCGCCCGGCGAGTGCCAGGCCGCCGTGATCGGCCAACTGCCCCTGATCCTGCCGCTGGTCGACGCCGAGGACGGGGCGGTGCGGCAGGCGGCGGTCTGGGCGGCGGCGCGCACGGGGGCCGTGGAGCCGGTCCTTCCGGTGCTGCTGCGCCGCTGGGAGTGCGAGGAAGAGCCGCTCGTACGGGCCGAGTTGCTCGCCGGAGCGGTGCTGCTCGACTCCTCGGGCGCGGCGGTGGACATGGTCACGGCGGCGCTGGAGGCGGGGGAGCCCGGGGAGCTGCGGATCGCCGCGGTCTTCGGCTCCCTGGACCTGGGGCTGCCGTGGACGGGGACACGCCATCGGGCCGTGCTGTCCCTGCTGCCGACCGACCCACTGGTCGCCGACCGCTTCGACCTGGAGCGGACGGAACCGCTGCACCACATCGTCGAGGCGCTGCTGGACCGCGGCACCTCCGCCGATCGCGAGGCGGCGTTCGCGCTGCTCGACTTCGCGCTGCGCGTCCCCGACGACGATGTCCGCGCGGAGGCCCTGTGGGCGACGGAACAGGCGTGTGTGTCGTCCAGGAGCGCCCCCGCCCGGCTCGCGAACCCACTGATCGCGCTGCTGGACGACCCGGCGTCGGCCCGGCCCGCCCTCAGCGCCCTGGACAAGCTCGGGCCGTACGCGGCCGCCGCGGCGCCCGCGTTGGTGGCGCTCGCCGACGGGGGCGGCGATCTCGCGGACCGCGCGCTCAAGGCCCTGGCCGTCGTGGACCCCGAGCGGGCGGCCCCGCTGCTCGCGCGTGATCTGCCCGAGCGCCCGGCGGCCCTCGGCGCGGCCTGCGCCTTCCCCCGCACGAGCCACGACGGGCCGTTTCCGTACCACCCGGAGCTGCTGGTCGCCGCCAGGGCCAGGCTGACCGTGCCGGAACTCGACGGGAACGAGCCGATCCGGCTCATCCGGCTGCTCGCCTCCTGGGGCGAGCGGGCCGCGCCCGCGTTCCCCGAACTGGCCGCGCTGCTCGGCGGGTTCCCCGCGTTCGTGCCCGCCGCGCTGGCCGCCGTCGATCCGGGGCGGGCCGTCGTACCGCTGGAGAAGGCCGCCGTCTCGGGGCCCGAGCCGGGCCGGTTCGCCGCCGCGCGTGCGCTCCACTCCATCACCGGCGACCTCGAACCGCTGCTGACCGTCCTCGCCGCGGAACTCGCGGCGGTCGACCCCCACCGCGTACGGCAGGCCGCCCGCGCCACAGCCGATCTCGGCAAGGGCGCCGCCGTGCTGGTTCCGTGTCTGCGGGCGGCGCTCAGCACGGACGACGCTCGCGTGACGACACCGCGCCTGGACGCCGACCTGGACATCGCCCTGGCCCTGTGGAGGCTGACCGGTGATCCCGGGGAAGCGCTGCCGGTGATCGCGGCCGTCCTGGAGGCGACGGACACCGAGTGGATGCGCTGGACAGCCGTGAACGCCGCCCGCGCCGCCGCCCGGCTCGGCCCGGCCGCGGCGGCGCTCCGTCCCGCCCTGGAACGGGGACTGGCCGACCCCGAACGGGCCCCGTCGATGGCCCTGGCCCTGCTGGCCACCGGAGTTACCACTCACCACCACGCGGACCGTGCCCCTCACGCGCGTCTCGCGGACACACTCCTGAGCTGCGCCGAACGCGACGCGGACCCGATGGGCGCCCTGGAAGCGCTCGCGGCGCTCGGCCCCGCATCCCTGACGGAGTCCGAGCTCCACCGCCTGACCAGCCTGGCGGAACGGGACCACCGGGTATGGGGCACGGGGCTGGAATCGGATGTGGTCTCCTCGGACGCGCGCTTCCAGGAGACGGCCCGCGCACTGCTGCGCAGGGCCACCGCCTCCCGGCACACCGACGCCCCGGCCATCGACGTCCCGGCCACCGACTGACCGTATTCGGGGCGCGTCGATGAATAGGGCATCGGTTCCGGGCCGGCCGACCGCAGAGCCCCCCGACCCTCGGGCGGCCGGCCCCGCTCATTCCCCGGGCCGCCAGTCGGGGCGGCGACCGCTCAGGCCGATCACCCGGTCCAGCAGCGGGGCGTCTGCGGGGACGGCGACCGGCGGCCCGAACACGCCGTCCGGAGCAGGGCCGGAGCCGGCGGGACCATCGGCCGCATCGGATCCATCCGATCCATCGGATTCGCCGGATCCGGCCGCCGGGGGCGGGGCCAGTATCGCGAGCGACGCCCGGAGCGACGCTTCGGCGGGGGCATACGGCTGCCCCGTGCTCCGTGCCAGGTCCCAGCCGTGGATCTGCACTTCATTGAGAGCCACCAGCCCGGCCACCGCACCCGGCAGATCGACACCGCCGACCCGGGTGGCGCCCTCCCAGGCGGCGGGCGAACGCCAGGACTCGGCCAACGCGTCCAACTGCCGGGGCAGTACCTCACGCCAGTCGTCCAGCAGCACGGGAAGGGACGTGTTCGGCGGTGTGTCCGTCGTCGGCCCCGACTTCTTCGCCGCGGCGTCGCGGAACGCCACCGTCAGCCCGACGAGATGCGCCAGCACCTCCCGTACCGCGTAGTCGGGACAGGGCGTCGGGCCGGCGAGCTGATCATCCTTGATATCTCCCAGCAGCCGCGCCACCTCGCGGCAAGCAGGCCCCAGGTCGAACGGTTCCATCTGTGTCTGAGTATCCATATGACGTAGACCGGTCCGGCCACCGAAACTCATCGCTCCGGAACCCGACCACTGGGCCCGCCGTCACACCCCGCCGTGCCGGGCGAGAAACAGGAGAGAGACAAGGAGAGAGACAATCTGTCTCGAATGATGGTCAATCGTGGCTTGAAATAACCCCATGTATGTACGATCCAGTCGTTCCAGACCCCACAGCGACGCCGCGCGGGATCAAACCATTCCGTCAGACCGGAGCGAGTCCCGCATGTCCGTGCATACCCGTTCTTCCGAGCCGGCCGAGGAGGCCCAGGCGGCGCTGGGGGCGTGGCACACCGCGCGGCGGACCGCCGTGACCGGCCCCGTCGGCAACTTGGCGCTGATAGAGACCCGGTGGCTGGATCCCGGAGTGGACGCCGCCGAGGAACAGGCCAGGACCGTGGTCCCGGACGGTGTGACCCTCACCACCGTGCGGCGGACCAACCTCCACACCGGCGAGCCGGAAGAGGCGCTGCGCTTCTGGGACGCGGACGCTCCGGCCATCCAGCATTTCTCGCATATCGCCGCGTATCCGTTCCATCCGGACTGGGTGATAGAGGCCACCTTCACTCCGGTATCCACCGACCGCCGGGTGCCGTTCGAGCATATTCGCGACAGCGGAGGCAGTCGCGAACTGGTTGTCCCCGGCGATATTCACCTCACACTGGACGGTGTGGACTACACGCTGTCGGCCTTCGACGACGACGGGACGCTCCTCCTGGTCTTCGGTGACCCGACGAACGGCGGCGACACCTACGGCGCCGGCCGCTTCCTGTTCGTCCCGCGCGAGGCCGGCGACGAAACGGTCGTACTGGACTTCAACCGCGCCTTCGTGCCGCCGTGCGGATTCTCCGCTCAGTACAACTGTCCACTGCCGCCGCGGCAGAACCGGCTGCACCTGCCCGTCGAGGCGGGCGAGAAGGTTCCGGTCTTCCGCGACGGCTACTCGGTCAACTGAGCACACCCGAGGCACCACAGCCGGATCCCACCACCCCTCCCGGGGACCCGTCCGGCAGTCGATCAGGAGTAGAAGTGATGAGAAAGTCCGTACCGCTGCTCGGCGGCACCCTGGTGGTCACCCTGTCCCTCGCCCTCACCGCCTGCGGTTCCGGGGCCGACAAAACGAGTAATTCGCCCTCCGGCTCGTACGACAAGAACGCGACCGTCGGGATCGGCTCGCTCTACGAACCGCAGAATCTGGACAACACCGGAGGCGGTGGCCAGGGCGTGACCGAGGCGCTCAACGGCAATGTCTACGAGGGGCTGTTCAAGCTCACCGACAGCGGCAAGGTCGAGAAGCAGCTCGCCAAGGACTACACCGTCAGCCCGGACGGCCTCACGTACACCTTCACCCTGCGCGACGGCGTGAAGTTCCACTCGGGCGAGGCGCTCACCTCCGCCGATGTCAAGTACAGCATCGAGAAGGTCCGCGCCGGGAACTCCCAGTCGGCGCGCAAGAGCAGCTTCGACATGGTCACGTCGATCACGACCCCGGACCCGGCCACCGTCAAGGTGACCCTGTCGTCCAAGTCGATCTCGTTCGTCTACAACCTCAGCTATGTGTGGGTGGTCAACTCCGCGGCCAAGGACCTCAAGACCTCGGAGGACGGCACCGGCCCCTACACCCTGGACAAGTGGACCCGGGGCTCCGCGCTCAGCCTGGCGCGCTTCCCGGGGTACTGGGGTACGGCGGCGACCAACGCGAAGGTCGTCTTCCACTACTACAAGGACGCGACCGCCCTCAACAACGCGCTGCTCACCAACGCCGTGGACGCGGTGACCAGCGAGCAGAGCCCGGACGCCCTCGACCAGTTCAAGAACAACCCGAACTACAAGGTCAACGACGGGAACTCGACCACCAAGCTGCTGCTGGCCTTCAACGACCGGGTCAAGCCGTTCGACAACGTCAAGGTACGCAAGGCCGTCAGCTCCGCGATCGACAACAAGAAGCTGCTCCAATCGGTCTGGGGCGACCACGGCACTCTGATCGGCTCGATGGTCCCGCCCACCGACCCCTGGTACGAGGACCTCACCAAGGTCAACCCGTACGACACGACGCTCGCCAAGAAGCAGCTCGCGGAGGCCGGCTACCCCAAGGGCTTCAGCTTCACGCTCGACACCCCCAACTACGACCCGCACCCGACGGCCGCCACCTTCATCAAGTCGGAGCTGGCCAAGGTCGGTATCAAGGTCGACATCAACGTCATCACGCCGGACGAGTGGTACACCAAGGTCTACAAGAACCACGACTTCAGCGCGACGCTCCAGGAACATGTCAACGACCGCGACATCGTCTGGTACGGCGACCCGGACTTCTACTGGGGCTACGACAACAAGCAGGTCGCCGCGTGGGTGAAGCAGGCCGAGCAGTCGGACACCACCGACCAGCAGACGGCCCTGCTGAAGAAGGTCAACCGGCAGATCGCCGAGGACGCGGCGAGTGACTGGCTCTACCTCTACCCGCAGATCGTGGTGGCCAACACCAAGCTGTCGGGCTACCCGCTCAACGGTCTCAACTCGCAGTTCTACGCCTACGGCATCAAGAAGAGCTGACGCTCCCACCCGAGCTGACGCTCCCACCCGAGCCGAAGTTCCACCCGAGCCGAAGCTCCAGCAGAGCCGACGCTCCGCCCCGCCGTGCGGGCCCGGCCGCCTCACTCCGTGCCCGTACGGCGGAATCCCCGCTTCCGTCGATCGGTCCCCCGCCTGATGATCTCCTACCTGCTGCGACGGCTGGCCTTCCTGGTCGGCTCACTGTTCCTGGCCAGCGTGGTGCTCTTCCTGCTGCTGCGGCTGCTCCCCGGCGACCCGGCGAACTCCCTGCTCTCGGTCGGCGCGAGCCCGGAGCAGATCGCCGCCGCCCGCCACGAGATCGGCTCGGACCGCCCCGTTCCGGAACAGTTCGTCCACTGGCTCCACCAGCTGGCCACCTTCGACCTGGGGAACTCGTTCGTTAGTACACTCCCGGTCGGCCCGGAGATCACCTCCCGGCTCGATGTCACCGTCCCGCTGACACTGCTCTCCTTCCTGCTGGCCGTGGTGATCGCCGTCCCCGTCGGCTTCATCGCGGCCCACCGGTCGGCCACCTGGTACGGGACGCTGATCAGCGGGATCTCCCAACTCGGTATCGCCGTACCGGTCTTCTGGATCGGGATGATCCTCATCACCGTCTTCGCGCTGCGCCTCGGAGTGCTGCCCGCGGGAGGCTTTCCGCAGGACGGCTGGGCACGGCCGGGGGAGGCGCTCACCTCGCTGGCCCTGCCGGTGATCACCGTCGCGCTGGTCATGTCGGCCTCCCTCATCCGGTACGTACGGTCCGCCGCGCTGGATGTCCTCGGCAGTGACTATCTGCGTACGGCCAGGGCCCTGGGCTCGTCCTTCAACCGCGCGATGTGGCGGCACGGCATGCGCAACGGCGCGGTGCCGGTCGTCTCCGTCCTCGGGATCGAACTCGCCACCACCCTGCTCGGCGCGGTCGTCGTCGAGACGGTGTTCGCGCTGCCGGGCCTGGGCAGCCTGCTCGCCCAGGCCGTCGCCCAGCACGACTACCCCACGGTCCAGGGAGTCCTCTTCGTGAGCACCTTCGCGGTGCTGGTCATCGGGTTCCTCAGCGATCTCGCGCAGCGACTGATCGATCCCCGGCTGCGCGGCCGGCTGTCGGGAGGCACCCGATGAGCGAGCGGACCGATCCGACCGCTGGCCCGGACGAGGCAGCGGACCCCGCCCAAGCGGTCACCCCCGCCCCGTCGGCCGCCCCCGACCCGGCCACCCCCGCCGTCGAGAGCGCGAAGCAGCCCCCGGCCGCCCGTACCCGACGCTCCCCGGCCCTGGTGACCGGCTGCGTTCTGCTCGGACTGATCGTCGTCACCGCGCTGGTCTCGCTGTTCTGGGTCCCGTACGCCCCCGACGACACGACGGGCGGCCGGCTCACGGCGCCCGGACTGCCGCATCTGCTCGGCACCGACAAGCTCGGCCGCGATCTGCTGACCCAGCTGATGGCCGGCGCGCGCATCGCGCTGGAGGCCGGCCTCGGCGCCATCGCGATCGGGACGGTGCTCGGCGTCTGCTTCGGTCTCGCCGCGGGCTTCGCCACCCGATGGCTCGACGACACCCTCTCCACCCTGCTGGACGTCCTGATCGCCTTCCCCACCCTTCTGCTGGCGATGCTGATGGTGGCGGCCCGTTCCGCCTCGCTCAGCTCCGCGATCCTCGCCATCGGGCTCGCGATGACGGCCGTGGTGGCCCGGCTGAGCCGGATCCTGGTCAAACGGGTGCTGGCGCAGGACTACATCACGGCGGCGCGCACCTCGGGCACCTCCTGGCCCCGCGTCATCACCGGCCACGTGCTGCCCAATATCTGGCCCACCCTGGTGGTGAACCTCGCCCAGCAGTTCGGCCTCGCCGTGATGGCCGAGGCGAGTCTGTCGTTCCTCGGGCTCGGCGCCCCGCCGCCGAACGCGTCCTGGGGGCGCATGCTCCAAGAGGCACAGGCGACCGTGTTCACCGCCCCCACCGGGGTCATCGCCCCCGGAGTACTGCTGGTCATGCTGGTCGTGGGCGTCAATCTGATCGCCGACGGACTGCGCGACACCCTCGACCCCACCCGGCGGAGGACCCGATGAACGCGCGCGATACACGGGTGCTCGACGTCAACGGACTGACGATCCGCACCGACCAGGGCCGGACGCTGGTCTCCGGCCTGACGTTCTCGATCGGCGCGGGCTCCCGGCTCGGCCTGGTCGGCGAGTCCGGCTCGGGCAAGTCCCTCACCGCGCTCGCCGTGCTGGGCCTGCTGCCGCCCGGCATGAACGCCTCGGGCAGCATCGTCCTGAGGACGGCCCCGGACGCACCGGGCACCGAAGTCATCGGCGCGACCGAGCGGCGGCTGACCGCTCTGCGCGGGCGGGCCGCCACCGTCGTCTTCCAGGAACCCCTCACCGCGCTCGACCCGCTGATGCGGATCGGCGGCCAGCTCGCCGAACCGCTGCGCCGGTGGCGCGGGCTGCGCGGACCGGCGCTGCGCCGCGCCGTGGCGGAAGCCCTCGAACAGGTACGGCTCCCCGACCCCGAACGGATCACACGCGCCTATCCGCACGAGATCTCCGGCGGACAGCGCCAGCGGGTCGCGCTCGCCATGGCGCTGGCCTGCGAACCGGCCCTGCTGATCGCGGACGAGCCCACCACCGCCCTCGATGTCACCGTCCAGTCGGATGTGCTCGCGCTGCTGGACGGGCTGGTCGCCCAGCGGGACATGGCGCTGCTGTTCGTCAGCCATGACCTGGCGGTGGTCTCGTCCGTGACCGATCACGTCCTGGTGCTCAAGGACGGGGCGGCCGTCGAGTCCGGCAGCGTGGACGACATCGTGCGGCGCCCCCGGCATCCGTACACCCGGGATCTGGTGGACAGCGCCCGGCACCTCGAAAGCGCACTGGAACGGATCGTCCGATGACCACTCCGATCCCGGCCACCCCGGTGCCGGGCCCCCGGGCCGCCGCCGGCCCCGCGATCCTGGCCGCGCGGGACGCGGGGTTCGCCTACCGGGGCGCGCCCCCTGTCCTGCACGACGTCTCCCTCGACATCACCGCGGGCCGCAGCCTCGGGCTGGTCGGCGAGTCCGGGGCGGGCAAGACCACGGTGCTGCGACTGCTGCTCGGCCTCACCCGCCCCACGAGCGGACGGATCCTGTTCGACGGGGACGAGCTCAGGCAGCGCGACCGCGAACAGATGCGCCGCTTCCGGCGCGGCGTACAGAGCGTGTTCCAGGACCCGTACTCCTCGCTCGACCCCCGGCAGCGGGTCAGCGGCATCGTCGCGGAGCCACTGCGCTCGCTCGGTCTGAGCCGGCCGGTGGCGCGCGGGGAGGAGGACCCACGGGTCGCCGCCGCGCTGGCGGCCGTCGGCCTTCCCGCCGACGCCGCCCGCCGCTATCCGCACGAGTTCTCCGGCGGCCAGCGCCAGCGCATCGCCATCGCCAGGGCCACGGTGTGCGAGCCCCGGGTGCTGCTCGCCGACGAACCGGTGAGCGCGCTCGATGTCACCACCCGCGTCAGGATCGTCGACCTGCTCATCGAGCTGAAGGAGACACGGGGGCTGACCATCGCGATGGTCTCGCACGACCTGTCGGTGGTGGCGGCGCTGTGCGAGCGGACGGCGGTGCTGGAACACGGGCGGGTCGTGGAGCAGGGCGACACGGCGTCGGTCCTGGGCTCGCCCTCGCACCCCTACTCGCGACGGCTGATCGCGAGCGTACCGAGGCTTCCGTCACCCAAGACCCTCTGAGACAGGGAGAGGGACAGAGACAGAGGCCGAGGCCGAGGGCGGCCGGGCACGCGGAAGCCCCCGGCGCCGTGCGGGGCACCGGGGGCGGTCCGTTCACCGCGTGGCGTCAGCCGCGCAGTTGCTCGTACGCCGGGAGCGTGAGGAAGTCCGCGTAGTCGTCGTCCAGCGCGACCGTCAGCAGCAGATCGTGGGCCTGCTGCCAGCGGCCGGCGGTGAAGGCATCCTCGCCGATCTCGGCGCGGATCGCGGCGAGTTCGTCGGCGGCGAGGGTGCGGGCCAGCTCCGGTGTGGCGCGTACGGTGCGGCCGTCGTGGTCGAACTCGACGCCCGCGTTGATCCACTGCCAGATCTGCGAACGCGAGATCTCCGCGGTCGCCGCGTCCTCCATCAGATGGAAGATCGCGACCGCGCCCATGCCGCGCAGCCACGCCTCGATGTAGCGGATGCCGACCTGGACGGCGTTGCGCAGCCCCTCGTACGTGGGCCGCGCGTCGAGCGAGTCGATGGCGATCAGATCGCCCGCGGCGACGGAGACGTCCTCGCGCAGCCGGTCCTTCTGGTTCGGGCGGTCGCCGAGGACCGCGTCGAAGGAGGCCATGGCGATCGGGACCAGATCGGGGTGGGCGACCCAGGAGCCGTCGAAGCCGTCGTGCGCCTCACGGTCCTTGTCGGCCTTGACCTTCTCGAAGGCGACCTTGTTGACCTCGGCGTCGTGCCGGGACGGGATGAAGGCCGCCATGCCGCCGATCGCGTGGGCGCCCCGCTTGTGGCAGGTGCGGACGAGCAGTTCGGTGTACGCGCGCATGAACGGGGCCGCCATCGTGACCGCGTTGCGGTCCGGCAGGACGAACTTGGCGCCGCCGTCGCGGAAGTTCTTGACGATCGAGAAGAGATAGTCCCAGCGTCCCGCGTTCAGCCCGGAGGCGTGGTCGCGCAGCTCGTAGAGGATCTCCTCCATCTCGTACGCGGCGGTGATCGTCTCGATCAGCACGGTCGCGCGGACGGTCCCCCGCGGAATGCCCACGTAGTCCTGGGCGAAGACGAAGACATCGTTCCAGAGGCGGGCCTCCAGATGCGATTCCGTCTTCGGCAGGTAGAAGTACGGGCCCTTGCCCAGCTCGATCAGGCGCTTGGCGTTGTGGAAGAAGTACAGACCGAAGTCGACCAGCGCGCCCGGCACCTGCTCACCGTTCAGCTGGAGGTGACGCTCCGCCAGATGCCAGCCGCGCGGGCGCATCACGACGGTCGCGAGCTCATCGGCTTCCTTGAGGGCGTACGACTTGCCCGAGCGCGGGTCGGTGAAGTCGATACGGCGGTGGTACGCGTCGCTCAGATTGAGCTGACCGAGGATCACGTTCTCCCAGGTGGGGGCGGAGGCGTCCTCGAAGTCGGCGAGCCAGATCCGGGCACCGGAGTTGAGCGCGTTGATGGCCATCTTCCGGTCGGTCGGACCGGTGATCTCCACCCGGCGGTCTTCCAGCGCGGCCGGCGACGGCGCGACCCGCCAGCTGTCGTCCGCGCGGATCGCCGCGGTCTCCGGCAGGAAGTCCAGGCTGGACGTCCGGGCGATCTCGGCCCGGCGCCCGGCGCGGCGGGCGAGCAGCTCGTCACGGCGTGGGGTGAACCGCCGGTGCAGCTCCGCCACGAAGGTGAGGGCCGCTTCGGTGAGCACCTCGTCCTGCCGGGGCAGCGGTTCGGCATCGACGACGGCCAGCGGGGAGGGCGCTGGTGCGGACATGAGTTGTCACTCCTTCACGGGCGGTGCCAGGGACCGCCGGCCGGCCCAGGACGGCACGGAGTGCCGAGGCGTGGGGGGTACGGTCGCGGGCGCCGTTCAGGGGGCGGACGCTCTGACCTGTGGATAGTAGTTTCCTCATGGTGGAAGTTCAATGGTTTGTTGATGTCGAGATTCTCCGGGTCGACAGACCCTGGCGCCGAGTGCCACCGTCCTTACTCAAGGTGCGACAGATCTTCCTCCGTGTCGATGTCATACGCCCGCGCGACATCCCCGCACTCCACCCGCACGATCTCGTTCTCGTGTACCCGCAGGTACGCGCGCGCCCCGCGATCGCCCTCCGCGTCCGCCGAGATCTCCGCCCATCGGCGCGCGCCGAACAGCACGGGATGGCCGCGCTTCCCGTCGTAGGAGGCCGCCACGAGCGAATCCGGGGTGCGGTACGCGCCCACCACGCGGGCCACCGCCGCCGCGCCGATCCCCGGCTGGTCCACCAGCAGCACCACCACCGCCTCCGCGTCCGTACCCGCCAGCGAGGCGAGCCCCGCGCGCAGTGAGGACCCCATGCCCTCGGCCCAGCGCGGATTGTCGACCAGCACGTATCCCGGCAGTTCGGCCCGGCCGCGTACCTCCCGCGCCGCCGCCCCCAGCACCACATGCACCGGACCGCATCCCCCCTCGCGCAGCGCACGCGCGCCATGCTCGACCAGTGGCCGCCCCCGATGCGTCAGCAACGCCTTGGGCCGCCCCCCGAGCCTGCGCCCGCCACCGGCGGCGAGCAGCAGTCCGGCGATCACGGGAGGGGGTGGGGCGGGCGGGTTCGTGTCGTCCGATGTGCCCGACGTGGGTACTGGCATGGGTACTGCCTACCTCATTCCGTCCCACTTCGGTCCGTGGAGTGGCGCGTACCGCGCGTAATGGCGTTAACTTGCCCGCGAACCTTGGCGCTTGACCACCGTCCGAGGAGTCGGCCTTTTGGGATGTACCGGTACAGGAATGTGCCCGGCGCAAGGGCGTGTGCGGGCGAGGGGCAAGGGGGAGAGCTTTGTTGCGGAGCGCGGGGCAGGCGCCGGTGGTGGAGAAGGGCGAGGACCCGAGGGTCGCGGAGCTGCGTGCCGCGGTGTCCCGGCTCAGGCGTGAACTGGCCGGATATCAGGCCGAGTTCAAGGACCGCGCCATCGCTGAGGACGAGCTGGCCGCGCTTGCCGCGATGGTGGCGAGCGGCGCCCCCGAGGCATCCCGTATGCGCCGGTCGCTGCTGCTGATCGTGGGCTCGATCGGTTCGGTCAGCGCGCTGGGGCAGGCGCTGATGGGCGTACGGGCCGCGGTCGATCTCTTCGGAGACGCGCCCCGCAGGCTCTGACGGGGCCCATCCCGCCCCGCGGGCCCTCGACGGGGCCCATCGGGAGGCTCAGGCGTGTGTCTGTGCCTGTGCCGTGTTCGCCAGCGCCTCGGCAAGATCCCGTGCGACCTCCTGGAGCACCGGGACGATCCGTTCCGTGGCCTCCTCCGTCACCCGGCCCGCCGGACCCGAGATGGAGATGGCCGCGGCCGTGGGGGAGTCGGGGACCGGAACCGCCAGGCAGCGGACGCCGATCTCCTGCTCGTTGTCGTCGACCGCGTACCCTGCCCGGCGCACCACTTCCAGGGCGTCCAGGAACCCGTCGGGCGTCGTGATCGTCTTCTCGGTGGCGGCCGGCATCCCCGTACGGGACAGCAGGGCGCGGACCTCCTCCGGCGAGATGTGCGCGAGCAGCGCCTTGCCCACGCCCGTGGAGTGCGGCAGCACCCGCCGGCCGACCTCGGTGAACATCCGCATCGAGTGCTTCGAGGGGACCTGCGCGACATACACGATCTCGTCGCCGTCGAGCAGCGCCATGTTCGCCGTCTCGCCGGTCTCCTCGACCAGCCGGGCCAGATAGGGCCGCGCCCAGGTGCCGAGCAGTCGCGACGCGGACTCGCCGAGCCGGATCAGCCGGGGGCCGAGCGCGTACCGGCGGTTGGCCTGCTGGCGCACATAGCCGCAGGCCACCAGCGTGCGCATCAGCCGGTGGATGGTCGGCAGCGGCAGCCCGCTGCTCGCCGAGAGCTCGCTGAGCCCGACCTCGCCGCCCGCGTCCGCCATTCGTTCGAGCAGGTCGAAGGCGCGCTCAAGGGACTGGACACCGCCGCTGGCGGGGGCGGATTTGGTGGCGTCGGTGGTGCTGGCGCTGGACGACGGCACGTCAACGGTCCTTTCGAGGCGGGCGGGGCAGGCAAGCAGCCTACCGGGCCGTGCGACCGGGTACCTGATCAATGGTGGAGCGTATCTGCCGGTCAGGACGTTTCTGTCCGGTGCCCGCGGTCGATGGTGTGCGATCCGTCCATTCTATATCGCGAAATAAACTTTTCACTCTGTGGAAACGGTCAGGTCCGGTCCGGTCTTGACTGGCCGGGATCCGGAGTGAAGACTCCTTCAACAGTTCGTTGAAACTCGCTCAGTGAGGGGCACCGGTGTCCGATGTGAGCCTGGTACTGCGTTCGACGCGCGTCATCACCCCCGAGGGGACGCGGGCGGCCTCGATCGCCGTCGCCGACGGCAGGATCGCGGGCGTCCTGCCGTACGACGCGCAGGTGCCGCCCGGCGCCCGGCTGGAGGACGTCGGCGGCGATGTCGTGCTCCCCGGCCTCGTCGACACACACGTCCATGTGAACGACCCGGGACGCACCGCGTGGGAAGGCTTCTGGACCGCCACGCGCGCGGCTGCGGCCGGCGGGATCACCACGCTCCTCGACATGCCGCTGAACTCCCTGCCGCCCACCACCACCGCCGCCCAGCTGCGCACCAAGCGCGAGGTGGCCCGTACGAAAGCCCATGTCGACGTCGGCTTCTGGGGCGGCGCCGTCCCGGACAACGTCAAGGATCTGCGCCCGCTGTACGACGCCGGGGTCTTCGGCTTCAAGAGCTTCCTGTCGCCGTCCGGAGTCGACGAATTCCCCGCGCTGGACCAGGAACAACTCGGCCGCTCGCTCGCGGAGATCGCCGGCTTCGGCGGGCTGCTGATCGTCCACGCCGAGGACCCGCGCGAACTGGCGTCCGCGCCCCGGCGAAGCGGTCCCGCCTACGCCGACTTCCTGGCGTCCCGGCCGCGCGGCGCCGAGAACGCCGCGATCACGAGCCTGATCGCCCAGGCCCGGCGGCTCGACGCCCGGGTCCATGTACTGCATCTGTCGTCGTCCGACGCGCTGCCGCTGATCGCCGAGGCCAAGCGGGACGGCGTACGGATCACCGTCGAGTCGTGTCCGCACTTCCTGACCCTCACCGCGGAGGAAGTCCCGGACGGGGCCACGGAGTTCAAGTGCTGCCCACCGATCCGCGAGGCCGCGAACCAGGACGCGCTCTGGCAGGGCCTCATCGACGGCACCATCGACTGTGTCGTCTCCGACCACTCGCCCTGCACCACCGATCTCAAGACCCCCGACTTCGCGACCGCCTGGGGCGGTATCTCCTCGCTCCAGCTGGGACTGCCGGCGCTCTGGACCGAGGCCCGCCGGCGCGGCCGGCCGCTGGAGGACGTCGTCCGCTGGATGTCGACGGCCCCCGCCGCGCTCGCCGGACTGCCCCGCAAGGGCGCCATCGAGGCGGGCCGCGACGCCGACTTCGCGGTCCTCGCGCCCGACGAGACCTTCACCGTCGACCCTGCCCGCCTCCACCATCGCAATCAGGTGACGGCGTACGCGGGCAGGACGCTGTACGGCGTCGTCGGATCCACCTGGCTGCGCGGCACCCGGATCGTCCATGACGGCGTGCTCGCGGAGCCCACCGGCCGACTGCTCGAAAGGAACAACTGACCGTGCCCGAAGCCCTGTTCACCGGTGACGCCCGCCCGTACGGCGGCGGTGACCCGTACGCCGACTACCGCACCAGCGTCTTCCCCTTCGCCCACCTCGCCGATCTCGCCGACCGCCGGCTGGGGGCCGGTGTCATCGCCGCCAACGACGAGTTCTTCGCCGAACGCGAGAACCTGCTGAAGCCCGGAGCGGCGGAGTTCGACCCGGAGCGCTTCGGCCACAAGGGCAAGATCATGGACGGCTGGGAGACCCGCCGCCGCCGCGGTTCCGGCGCCGACCGGCCGCACCCCACCGACCAGGACCACGACTGGGCACTGATCAGGCTCGGCGCGCCGGGGGTGATCCGGGGGATCGTCGTCGACACCGCCCACTTCCGCGGCAACTACCCGCAGGCGGTCTCGGTGGAGGCCACCTCGCTGCCGGGCTCCCCGTCGCCGGAGGAACTGCTCGGCGACGGTGTGAAGTGGACGGCCCTGGTGCCCCGTACGGCCATCGGCGGCCACGCCGCGAACGGCTTCGCGGTCGACGTGGAACAGCGCTTCACCCACCTGCGGGTGAACCAGCATCCCGATGGCGGGATCGCCCGTCTCCGCGTGTACGGGGAGGTCGCGCCCGACCCGGCGTGGCTCGGTGTCCTCGGTACGTTCGACCTCGTCGCGCTGGAGAACGGCGGCCGGGTGGAGGACGCCTCCGACCGCTTCTACTCGCCCGCCACGAACACCATCCAGCCGGGCCGCTCCCGGAAGATGGACGACGGCTGGGAGACCCGGCGCCGCCGGGACAAGGGGAACGACTGGATCCACTACCGGCTGGCGGCGCAGGCCGAGATCCGCGCGATCGAGATCGACACGGCGTATCTGAAGGGCAACGCTGCCGGGTGGGCGACGCTGTCGGTACGGGACGGGGAGACGGGGGAGTGGACGGAGATCCTGGCCAGGACGAGGTTGCAGCCGGATACGAACCACAGGTTCGCGCTGGGGGCGGCGGTGGTGGCGACAGAGGTCCGGATGGATATTTTCCCGGACGGCGGGGTTTCGCGACTGCGCGTGTTCGGGGGGCTGACGGAGGTTGGTGCGGCGGGGTTGGCGGCGCGGCATCGGGAGCTGGGTGGGGGCTAGGGTGTGTCTGACAATGATCATGTCGCTGGTTGGCGGAGCCAGAGGATGAGTGAGGCGAGTTGGAGTCCGGCTCGGTAGCGGGTGGCGAGCT
>NZ_JBIWLW010000059.1:0-28662 GCF_044766385.1 Streptomyces sp. NPDC102274
ATGCCGGCGTACCCGCGCCCGCACCTTTGCGATCTTTGCCAGGGTCGCCTCGTCGAGTGCGGCCAGCGTGCGGCGGGCGGTGGAGTCTGAGGCCGTGAGTCCGAACAACGGCCGCTGGTGTAACTGGAGTTGCCCGGCCCCCGACAGGTTCCCTGCTCCGAGCACGATGGCGACCGCCAGCTGGACCAGCACCCCGGCACGATCCCGCCAGCCGGTCACCGTGCTGGACGGCAGTACCTTCGCCAGCGAGTCCGTGAGTCCGGTGCGGTCCGCGCACCGGCGCAGCAGCACCGCCCCGGCATGCCCTATCAGCCGCTTCCCGTCAGCGACCACCGGCAGCCGACGGTCCCACCCTGTACTCTCGACCACCAGAAAGGTGCCTTGCTCTCTGCAACGGATACGACGTAGACACTCGCATCCTCGCAGGTCAACGGCACCTTTCTGCTATCAGGGCGTCAGATCACCCAATTCCGCTGAATACCCAGGGCTAAAGCAGTGCGCGGCCAGTACGCGCAAGGCCGGACCGGCGATTCCACACAGTTCGACGCCGTCATGGAGCGGATCAGGGTTCAAGGCCAGGCCAGGGTGGTCCCGCATCGGGCCGGACCATGAGAGCGCGCGGACAGGGCGTACAGCGCGCGCCGCATCGAGGTATACCCGCGCGGACGCATAATCAGTGACTCCATCCCCGAGGTACACGACCAGCGGGCTACTGAGGTTGAACTCCTGGAGTTGTAGGGGCTGATGGGCCGTAGCCCTCGGCGGTATCACCGGCCCATTGGACGACTGCGTGTTCTACCTGGTCAGCGTCACTCCAGGATCCTTGGAGCTCGATCAGCTCAGCCTTGAACGAGCCGTTGAGAGTATCGGCCATCGCCTTGTCGTAGCTGTCGGCGACGGAACCGACGGATGCGGTCGCGCCGGCCTCCAACTGCCGCTCGCCGTAGCGGATGGACACATATTATGAACCGCGGTCGCTGTGGTGAATCAGACCCGAGCCCTTCCCGATGCCTCGCCGCCACAACGCCATCTGCAGGGCGTCCAGCGGAAGGACCGCGAATGCCCACCGCTCTGTCCCCGGCTCCGGCCGAACTGCACTTGGCCGAACTCGCCGAGGCCAACCGGCCCACCCAGTTGCCGTTGCTGACCCGCATCGCCGGACTGCTGTCCGCGTCGGCGGCGGTCACCCACCTGCTGGTCCGCGGCTCGCTCGCCTCCGGTACCGCCGAGTGTTTTCGGACGTGGACTTCTCGTCGGTGTCCACGACCGCGACCTGCCCGCCTTCACCCAGGTCCTGAACGAGCTGATGACGGTCGCGGGCGGGGCCCTGCTGCCCGGCTGGCGCGACACCATCGTCGCCGACCTGGGCGTCATCGGGTTCGTCTTCCTCGTCCAGCACGAGGGCAAGCTCCAGCAGGTCGACCTCTACCTCGCGCCTGCTTCGCAGATCACCGTGATTCGCCGGAAGGTGGCAGGCAAGGTGCTGCGGGAACGCCCGCTGCTGGCCACGCTGTCCCACCGGACCGCCGCCGGGTCCACCACCCGGTCGGTGTGCCACTGGTCGTACAGGAACCGCGCCGAGTCCAGCGACAACCGGCCTTCGGTGTCGGTGAGTTCGGCGCCCCGGCTCCACATCTGGGTGAGGAAGTCGTGCACCGTGTGGTGCTCGTCGGGGTAGCCCGCCAGAACCGTGCCGTACGGGCCCTGGTCGGAGCGGGTGAACCAGCGGGCCTGGAGCCGGTGGACGGCGGGCACGGGGCCTGTCTTCGCCAGCTGGCGGGTCAGGGCGCGGTCGAAGCCCTCGAAGGAACGGCCCAGCAGCAACGGCCTCTCGGGTGCGGACATGGCTCTCCTCACGGCCGGCGCGCCGTCCCGCTCGTCGACCGCTGACGGTGGAAAGGCGGTCGCCTTCCTTAGATCAAACGATTGCTCTGTGGGCGTGGCTCCGAGGCTTTCTCCTGGTCAAGGCCAACCGGTCACCGTGGTCTGTGGGAGTTTGATGCATGAGGATTGCCCTCGATGGGGTGTGGGGATACGGTCAGGCAATCGATTGACTAAATGAAGGTGTGTCGCGTCGCGCGCCGGGTCCCGCACGGCCCGCGCCACCCATGTCGCCCCCGAGGAAGGGACTTTCATGCCTCGCTCCCATACAGTTCGTGCTCACACGACTCACGCTCGCGGAAGACGTCCGTGGACCGGTCCGCTTGTCGGGCTGTCGGCCGGTGTGCTGCTCGTTGCGGGCCTGCTCGCACCCGAGGCGGCCGCCGCGTCGCCCGCCGCCCAGCCCCTCGCCGAGGCACGGGCACAAACCCAGGCGCAGGCGCAGCCCTCCCATGTCCTGCACGCCGCCCCGCTCGGCAAAGGCACGGACTGCTCGGCCTCCCGCCCCTGCACGGTGGAGGCCGCGCAGAAGCGGGTCCGCGCGCTCAACGACGACCTCAAGGGCGACCTGGTCGTCCAGCTCGCCGACGGCACCTACCGACTGGACGAGCCGCTGGACCTCACCGCCGCGGACTCGGGTGACAATGGCTACCAGGTCGTTTGGCAGCCGGCGCCCGGCGCGCACCCCGTGCTCAGCGGCGGCCGCCCGATCACCGGGTGGCAGAAGACCGACGCGGCGCGCGGCATCTGGACCGCGAAGGTCCCCGCTTCCCTGCGCACGCGCCAGTTGTACGTCGACGGCAAGCGGATACCGGTCGCCCAGGGTCCTGCACCGGCCGCCCTCACCCGCTCGGCGGGCGGCTACACCGCCGCCGACGACACGTACGCGAAGTGGCGCAACCCGTCAGACGTGGAGTTCGTCTTCACCGGTGGCAACGGTGACTGGACCGAGAGCCGCTGCCGGGTCAAGGACATCCAAGGTGCGCGGCTGATGATGCGTCAGCCCTGCTGGGACAACGTCACCGATCGCCCCAAGCCCGCCGCCCAGGCGCCGTACTACTTCCCCGACCTGGCCTCGGACGCGAAGCCGACCCGGATCGAGAACGCGTACGAGCTGCTGCATACTGGCCAGTGGTATCTGGACACTGCGCGCCACACCGTCTCATACATCCCGCCGGCCGGGACCGATCCCAACCGCGCGACCGTCGAGGCACCCGTCCTCCAGACCCTGGTCTCGGGCCACGGCACCCTGGACCAGCCGGTGCACGACATCGTGCTGCGCGGGCTCACCTTCGCGTACGCCACCTGGCTCGACCCGAGCGGCGACAACGGCTTCGCCGAGATCCAGGCCAACGTCCGCATCACCGGGGACCAGAAGGTGAAGCCGCAGGGCACCTGCACCTTCACCGTGCCCGCCGGTACGTGCCCCTTCGGCGCCAACGCCCAGGAGCCGGCCGCCGTGACCTGGCGGGCCGCCCGCGACGTGGTGATCGAGGACAACACCTTCACGCATCTGGGCGCGGCCGGGCTCGGCGTCGCCTTCGGCAGCCACCGGACTCTCGTCCAGGGCAACGAGTTCACCGACATCTCGGGCATCGGCCTGATGCTGGGGTCCACCGACGACCCGCACCCGTCCGATGTCGGCGAGACCGACCGCGAGATCAACACCGACAACCGGATCGAGAACAACTACATCCACCACATCGGGGTGGAGTACCCGGGCGCTGACGGCATTCAGCTCTTCTACAGCCGGGGAACGACCGTCGCCCACAACGAGATCGCGAACGTTTCCTGGGACGGCATCGACAGCGGGGTCAACGCCGGCCACCTGGACACGGCCGACCACCCCGACCTGACGTCCAACATCAACGCCGACAACACCATCGCGAACAACCTCGTCCACGACTACCACAGCGTGCTCGCCGACGGCGGGGCCATCTATCTCGAAGGCCACCAGGGCGAGACCCGGCGCAAGGCCGACGGCAGCGTCGACGAGGAGGCGAGCTTCGAGCACGGGACGAAGGTCACCGGCAATGTCGTCTACAACGACCTGCACAGCGGGCTGACGCTCTACAACGACATCGGCAGCCAGTGGATCACCTGGACCCGCAACGTCGAGTTCAACAACACGTACGGCAACGGCGGTTGCGCTCCCATCGGGCACATCCGCTTCACCGGCAACTACCACGCGGACCCCATCGCGCAGTACCCCTGCGCACCCGTCGCGGTGGACCTCCAGTACGCGGACAACACCCAGCTGCCGATGCGCCCAGGACCTGACGATCTGCCGGCGGACATCTTGGGCAACGCCGGTCTCCAGCCGGCGTACCAGCACCTCGCCGCCGGTGACGCGCCGACGATCTCGTCCATGAGTCCCCGTACGGGTACGGTCGACCGGCCCACCGAGACCCTGATCGTCGGCACCGGATTCTCCACCGGCAGCAAGGTTTTCTTCGGCGCGACGCCAGCCGCCACGACCACGGTCCTCTCGTCCACGTTCCTCTCGGCGGTCGCACCGGCCGGCGCGAGCCTCGCGGAGGCGACGGTCGAGACCGGAGCCGGGCGGGTGAGCGGGCCCTCTGGGCTGCCGCTGAAGTCCGTGACGGCGGACTCCCTGGACAACGAGGCGCTCTACAACGTCAGTTTCTACCCGTACAACGTCGTGGACGGGAAGCTGAACACCTTCTGGTCCTCGGCCCAGACCGCGACGCCGCACTGGATCGAGGTGCGCTTCGACCACCCGGTGACGTTGGGCAAGGTGGTCGTACGGGGACGACGCCATGAGGACATGACGCTCAAGGACGTCTCGCTCACCACGGCGAACGGCTCGGACGTACCCACGCCGGCGGGCCGGGTCACGGACAACACCGCCCCGGACGTGCCGTTCACCTTCACCACACCGGTCACCACCGACACCGTGCGCGTCACGGTCGAGGCCGAGACCTTCCACGGTGAGCCGCGCACCAACGCGGACATCGGACAGATCGAGTTCTACGACGCGGACGGCAACCCGCTGAGCGGCAGGCCCGTGACCGACTGACGCCGTACAGGAAACCGGGGCTGCCGGGCGGGCCGCACAGGGCCCACCCGGCAGCCTCTTTGTACGATGGCGGATCAAACGATCGAATAGGCGTCGTGACCGAGACCGGCAGGCCCCAAAGGACGGGTCACCCCCCACCGACATCGCACGGCTGGCAGGTCGATCCGTCCTTGGTCTCGCGGGTGATCAACGCCGACGCGCGGCTGGTCATCAAGGACGAGACCCGCCGCCGGGTCACCGAGGCCGTCCGCGCGCTGCGCTACCACGCCAACGCGGCGGTACGCAGCCTGCGTACGGCCCGCTCGGAGTCCTTCGGCTGCTCATCCCCGACTCCGCGAACCCCAGAGGCTTCTTCTCGCCTCGGACCGGCTGGACGCGGGGGCCGTGGAGGCGCTGGTCGCCACCGGCCGGCCCGTCGTCTCGGTCAACCAGCGTCTGCCGGGGGTACGGAGAGCGGTACTCGCCGACGACGAGGGCGCGGGCGTGACCGCCGTGGAGCATCTGATCCGGCTCGGCCATGAGCGCATCGCGCATATCCGCGGCCCGCTGACCAGCGACACCGCCAACCGCAGGCTGCGCGTCTACCGCGGCGCGCTGGGCGCGGCCGGGCTGAGCGCCGATCCCGCCCTGATCGCTGGCGAGGGGTACGAGAGCGGGTCGGGCGCCGAGGCGATGCGCCAACTTCTGCGTGCGGCACGGCGGCCCACCGCTGTCTCCGTTGCCAGCGTGGCGGTGGCCATTGGCGCGCTCACGGCGGCGAGGGAAGCGGGTGTCTACGTATCCCAGGACCTGTCCGTGGTGGCGGTGCACGGCATTTCACTCGTCAGCCATCTGTCACCGCCGCTGACGACGGTTCGGATGCCGCTCGCGGAAATGGGCCGTGCCGGGGTCCTCGCGCTGCTGGAGACCCCGACCGGGCCATAGGGGCCGAGCTGACCATGGTCGGTGCGACCGGCGAACTGATTGTCCGGTGCAGTACGGCAGCCCCGTCGTCGTAACTCCCGCTCAATCCACCCCCCGTACCGACACCACCGGGGGCTTTGCCGCAGGTTTGTCCTCCGTCCCGGCGATAGATGCCTCGTGCCCCGTCCCCGCGCCGCCCTCGGGACGGCCCCCGCTGCCGCGCCGTGCCGACCAGCGGGTCCGCAGGAACGACCGGCCGCGCGAACTCGACGCCGTGTAGAGGGCGGCGGCCGCGACCAGGACGCTCCCCTGCACCACGTTCTGGTAGTTCGAGCCGATGTTGAGGACGTTGAAGCCGTTGCTCAGGGTGAACAGGATCAGCGTGCCCGCCACCGATTTGGAGACGAAGCCCGAGCCGCCGAACAGCGAGGTGCCGCCCAGTACGGCCGCCGCGATGACGGTCAGTTCGCCGCCGGTCAGCACGGTCGGGTCAACGGAATTGAACTTGCCCGCGTACAGCACACCGACCACCGCGGCGACGGCGCCGTTCAGCACGAATGCCGACATCTTGTAGCGGTCGACGTTGATCCCGGAGAGCCGGGCCGCCTCCGCGTTGCCGCCCACTGCGTACAGATTCCGCCCGACCACCGTGTAGCGCAGGACAGCGCCCGTGAGCAGAGCGAGCGCCAGCATGATCCATACCGGCACCGTCTGGTTGAGCAGGGCCGGCCGGAAGACACTGACCGTCACCACGGCGAGTCCGGCGACGGCGAACCCGACGGCGGTCCCCGACACCTTGCCGACCAGGCTGCTACCCGTAGCGCCCGCGCCACCCGTCCTGCCCGCGCGGACCACCAGCAGGACCGCCACCGCCACCAGCAGCACCCCCACGACCAGCGCCGGAGTCCGGTGCCAGGCCAGCTGGGCGGTGGAGAAGGTGTGGAAGGAGGTGCGGGTGGCCGTGATGCTCTGCCCGTCGAGGATCGCCTGTACGACACCCCGTACGGCGGTGAGCGTGCCGAGCGTCACGATGAACGCGTTGACCCCGACCTTCTGCACCAGGACGGCATTGACCAGCCCCACCAGGATCCCGGTCAGCAGCGCCGCGACCAGCGCCACCATCACCCCGTGCGCGTCGACGAGTTTCAGCGCGATCGTGCCCGACAGGGCGGCGGTGGACGCGACGGACAGGTCGAAGTTGCCCGTGATCAGCACAACGGTCATGAAGATCGCGAGAATGCCGATCAGCGCCGACTGGCCGAGGATGTTGCTGATGTTGACGTCGCTGAGGTAGGCCGGGCGGCCCTGCGCGGACGAGGTGATGGTGAGCACCGCCACCAGCGCCACGAGGGCGTAGACCACCCCGGCGGAGCGTGGCGACAGCGCTCGGCGCCAGCCCGCTGCGTTCTTGCCCGGCGGCCGGCCCGCGTCGTTGTCAGTACCGGAGGTCATGATCCGTTCGCCTTTCTGAGTGTCCACTGATCCCACTGCCGCGTTCACCGCGCGTGCTCCCCCGGCCGCCGCTCTCACAGGCCACTGGCCAGAGCGGTGAGTTCGTGCAGGTCGGTCGCCGCCACGGGGCGTTCGGCGATCAGCTGTCCCCGGCGCATCACGAGCACGCGGTCGCACGCCCCGAGCAGCTCCTCGAACTCCGAGGAGACGATCAGGACGGCGTGGCCCGCGTCGGCGAGGCCGTGGATCAGCTGGATGATGTCGGCCTTGGCGCCGACGTCGACCCCGGCGGACGGCTCGTCCAGCAGGAAGACCCGCGCCGGGCCGTAGAGCCACTTGGCGAAGACGACCTTCTGCGCGTTGCCGCCGCTGAGTTCGCCGACCGGCGCGTCGATCGAGGGCGCCGCGATGCCGAGATCGGCGAGCGCCCGGCCCGCGACCTCGCGCTCGCGGGCCCGGTCGGGCACCAGCCGCCGGCGGGAGACACCGGAGAGGTACGGCAGGGAGGTGTTGCGCCAGATCTCCCACTCCGGCAGCAGCCCCTGGCGCGAGCGGTCCTCGGGGACCAGCGCCAGGCCGCGCCGGACCGAGGCGTGCGGGGACCCGCCCCGTACGCGCCGGCCCGCCACCTTCACCCGGCCGCTCGCGGACCGGTCCGCGCCGAAGATCGCTTCGAGGAGTTCGGTGCGGCCGCTGCCCAGCAGACCGGCCACCCCCACCACCTCGCCCGCGCGGATCTCCAGGCTCAGCGGGCCGAACCGGCCCGGGGAGCGCAGTTCCTCGACCGCGAGCAGCGGCTGCGCGTCGGGTACGTCCCTGGTGTGCGGCCGCTCCTCCAGCCGGGCGAGCCGCTTCCCGACGATCGCCGTGATCAGCTCGTCCTTGCCGGTGTCGGCGGTCGGGGCGTCCACCACAACCGCGCCGTCCCGCAGCACGGTGAGACGGTCGGTCAGCTCCAGGATCTCGTCGAGGAAGTGGGAGACGTACACGAAGGTGGTGCCCTGGTCGCGCAGCCTGCGGACGGAGCGGAACAGGACGTCCCGCTCGGTGGGCGAGAGCGCGGCGGTCGGTTCGTCCAGCAGGACGAGGACCGGATCACGGGCCAGCGCCTGGAGGATGGAGACCATCTGCCGGGCGCCGATGGACAGTTTGCCGACGGGGGCGAGCGGGTCGAGGTGGTAGCCGATGCGCTCGCAGAGCGCGCCCAGCTCCTCCGTACGGCGCCGGGCCCGCCACCGTACGGATTCGTGGCGCCCGAGGAAGATGTTGTCGAGCACGGTCAGCGAGTCGACCAGCGGGGTGTGCTGGTGAACGGCCCCCATGCCCGCCGCGAGCGCCTGCGCGGGGCTGGTCCAGACGACGGGCTCGCCGCGCCAGGCGACCGTACCGCTGGTGGCGGTCTGCACCCCGGAGAGGATCTTGATGAGTGTCGACTTGCCCGCGCCGTTGGCGCCGATGAGTCCGTGCACCGTGCCGGGCAGGACGTCCAGGGACACGCCCCGCAGAGCGTGGGTCCCGCTCGGGTAGACCTTGTGCACGTCGGTGACGGACAGGACCGCCGGCGTCGGCGACTCCGCGGGCCGGGTCACCATTGCGGCGCGCAGGTGGAGACGTTGGCGGAGGTGATGCCGGGCGTGTCGTAGAACGTGGTCTTCGGGGGACCCGTGAGCTTGCCGGTGAGCGTGTCGTGCATCATCTGCACGGCCATCGCGCCCTCGTCGTACGGCTTGTAGCAGACGGTCCCGTACACCGCGCCGGACTTGATCGCCTCGATGCCGCTCTTCGAGCCGCCGACCCCGATGATCTTGGCGTGGGAGCCCGCGGACTTCACCGCGGAGGCGCAGCCGACGGCCATGTCGTCGGAGATGGCGTAGAAGAGCCCGACCTTCGGGCTGGCGGCGAGGATGTTCTGGCAGGCGGACTGGCCGTCCTGCTTGGTCCAGTTGCCCGGCTGGGTGGCGACGATCTTGTACTTCCCGGCGCCGGCCTGGTTCAGGGTGGCTTTGAACTGGGTGACGCGGGTGGTGTTCTCCACAAAGCCGGCCGCGCCCGTGATGACGGCGACCTGGCCGCCGGAGGGCAGCGCCTTGAGGGCCAGCTGTCCCGCGGTGGCGCCGGCTCCGAACTCGTTCTCGTCGAGCACGAACTTCAGCTTCTGGTACGGGTCATCCGCCTTGCGGTCGGCCCCGACGTACCCGTGCACCGTGCCGACCGGGATACCGGCGGCGCTCGCCTGGTCGACCAGCGCCTGCGCGGGTCCCGGTGACAGCGGCACCAGCAGGATCCCGCTGACCTTCTGCGCCACCAGGTCCTGCACCTGGCTCGCCTGCTTGGCCTGGTCGCCCTGCGAGTCGAGGTCGACCAGCTTCACCCCCAGCTTCGCGGCCCTGTCCTGGGCGCCCTTGGCGAGCGCGGCGGGAAAGGTCACCGACTCCTGCTGGTTCGCCAGACCGATGGTGAGGGAGGCGTCCTTCGCCCCGGTGGACGGGGCGGCGGCGCCGGGACCGGACGCCGTCGTCACCGTGCACCCGGCGGTGGCCGCAAGGAGCAGTGTGACCGCCACACCCACCGTCCGGGCGCGCCGTCCTCGGATTGATCCGTTCACTGTGTTCTTCCCGTCTGCAGGTACAAAAGGGGACTGGAAATCGTCAGGGGAACGCCGCTGACGAACGGCGTCAGTGGAAGGCCGCGCGGTCCTCGACACTGCTCGGTACTGCCTCGGAGCTTGTTGATGCTGGTCGTTCAATCGGATAAGTCAATCGTTTGACTGCACCATAAGAGCCGTTTGAGACGGGTGCAATACCCCTGCCGAAACTGAAGCCGCCCCCAGAGCGCCGACGCAACGCCCCGTCCGCTCCGACCGGCCCGCCCGCCATCGGCCGGCTTCCCCGGGGAGGCCGGGGATGTGGAGGTGAACCGCCCCGGGTCCGTTGGAGATCTCAGTTGGCGGCTGTGACCTGGGGTTTCGAGGTTGCTTGGTAGGAGTTGGTCTCGTACTCGACGGGCGGGATCGGCGGTGGTTGTACCAGTTGACCCACTCCGCGTTGGCCAGTTCGACCTGCGAGAGCGTCTTCCAAGGGCGACCCGGTTTGATGGCCTCGGTCTTGTACGGGCCGATCGTCGACTCCATCAGCGCGTTGTCATACGCGTCGCCGACCGAGCCGACCGAGGCCGCGATCCCCGCGTTGTCGAGATGTTCGGCCAGCCGGAACGAGGTGTATCGCTGCCCGCATCGGAGTGATGGACCAGCTCGTCCGGCACGTGCGGACGGCCCTCACGGTCACGCTGCCATAGACCCATGTCCACTGCATCAAGGACGAGTTGGGCCCCTTGGACATCGAGGCTGATCAGCCGAGGATCCGCCGGGAGAAGGCGTCCACGACGAAGGCGACGTAGACGGTGCCCGCCCAGCCCTCCACGTGCGCGAAGTCGGCCACCAAGGTGCGGTTCAGGACACTTGCGACGAAGCCGCGGTCCACCCGGTCCGGCGCTCGCGTGGCGCCCGGGTCCGGGAAGGTGGTGATCACCCTTTTGCCGCGCGCTGCGCCGACGATGCCGATCTCGCGCATCAGACGCCCGACGGCGCAGCGGGCGACCTGTACTAAAGCCCGGCGACATCCGCCACCACCCGCTCAAGGACGCCTTCCAGGCCCACCGCGATCTGGAGTCACGTACCACCACCGGCAAGCTCTTCCTGCTGCCCTGAAACCCAGCGGCACCGTGCGCCGCACGACCACGAAGGGAGGCGATCCACCCGTGCACGACCTGGAACGACTCGTCGTCATCGAGGACCTGCGCCGCCTGATGGCCCGCTACGTCTACCTCGCCGACCACCAGCGCTGGACGGACATGGCCGGCCTGTTCACGACAGACGGCACCTTCACTCCGCGCCTGGTCGACGGTTCCACGGTCGCGTCATGCGCGGCCGTGAACAGATCGCCGACTCCGCGGCCCGCAGCGTGGGCCCCGGCGCGACCGTGATCCACCACCTGTTCTCCGATGAGATCGACGTGTACTCCTCCGACTCCGCGAGCGGGATCTGGGCCATGGAGGACCTCGTCATACGGCCCGAGGGACCGAGGGCCGGCCGCGCACCATGCATGGCTTCGGTCAGACTCTCGTCCACGGGCTCAACGACTCCCCGGCGGGAATGCTGGCGTGGATCCTGAAGCGGTGGCGTAGGTGGAGCGACCAGCGCACCGACTTCGACGAGGTCTTCCCGGCCGACCACATCCTCACCAACGCCACGATCTACTGGGCCAACCAGGCCATCGGCCCCTCCATCCGCGCCTACCGCAACGCGAACCTCCACCCCTGGACGCCCTCCCACGACCGCACCCCGGCCGTCGAGGCGCCGGCGGGCTTCACCTTCCTGCTCGGTGACGCCTCCCCGCCCGGAGCCCACACCCCCGAACAGCGGCGCGCGAAGTTCGGTGGCACCGGCTTCTACGGGAACGCCAGGCGGTCAACGTCCACGACCGGGGCGGCCACTTCGGTTCCTGGGAGAACCCGGAAGCATGGATCCACGACCTGCGCGCCACCTACCTCGAACTGCGCTGAGCGACCGCAGTCCGAGCCCCGCGCAGCGTCCACCCCAGCGGCCCCTCCCCTCCCGAGACCCCTGACCAGGAGGGCCCCGACCTCCCGCGCGTCGGCACCGCGCTGGGCCTGGTCGAGCAGTTCACCAGTACGGACGAGTCCTCGCGGATGACTTGCGCACCCCGTGCCACAGCGTCCCCGCCGATTCGGACGTCGACCGCAGCGCACAGGCCACGCTCGGTGAGTCCGCCCGGCTCTACCTGTCGCCCCCCGAACGCCATCCGGCAGGCGGTGGCACACCGAGCGCAGAACCTCGCCCGCCTCGTCCAGACGCCGTCGGTTCCCACGCCCTTTCGTTCTCCGCCGCGACCGGGCCGTGACGACCGGGCGTGGTGGGGGCTGACCGGACCAGGCAGGCCACCGCCACGGCGCCGACCAGGGCCAGTGCGGCGCCGAGTACGAACGCGGACGTGTAGCTGCCGGTGGTCTCGACAGTGGCACCTGTCACGATGGGGGCCAGGATGCCCGCGAGTGTCGAGCACATCTGCACGACGCCGGCCAGGCGTCCGGTGTACTCCGGCGGCACGGTCGCGATGATCAGTGCCTGGTAGTGGTAGCTGGCGAACAGGAAGAAGATCGCCACGCAGACGAGCAGCAGACCGACGGTGGGGGATCGCACGGCGGCGGAGGGGCCGAAGCAGGCGGCCACCATGACGAGCGATACGACGATCATCCACTTGCGCGGTGTGATCAGGCTGGCGCACTTCTTGATCAGCCTGTCCGCGGTGAGTCCGCCCAGGACCAGCCCGGCCGTCGCCGCGACCCACGGGATCGTCGCTGTGCCGGCGAGGTCGGACTTGTCCAGGCCGCGCGCGTCCACGAGGTACTGCGGATACCAGGTCAGGAACATGAACAGGACCCAGGAGTAGGCGAAGAAGGCGATCGCGAGCGCCATGACGTGGCGCTGCCTGACGAGGTTCCAGAATTCGGCGTGGGAGGCGCTGCCCGCTGTCCGGCTCCGGTTGGTCGCCGGTGTGTGGTCGGCGGTGATGTAGGCGTGCTCCGCCGCGTCGACGCCAGGGTGCTCCGCGGGCCGGTCCCGCGCGGTGAACCACCACACCGCGCACCAGAGCACACCGAGCGAGCTGAGCATCAGGAACGCCGGACGCCAGCCGAGGGTGGCGCAGATCCAGACCACGAAGGGGGTGGCGATGATGGGGCCCACTGTCGTGCCGGCCTGCGCGAGGTTCAGCATCGTCGAGGTCTGCCGCTTCGGGAACCAGTCCGCTGTGAGCTTGGCGCTGATGGGGGCCTGCGGCCCTTCGCCCATACCGAACAGCATCCTGACGGCTATGAAGGTGGCGGCGTTCCAGGCGCCCGCCGTCAGCGGGATGGTGAGGGACCATGCCAGCATGCATGCCGTGTACGCCCGGCGTACACCGATACGGTCGACCATGAAGCCGCCGAGAAGCGCGAAGGGCGAGTACGTCCAGAAGAAGGCGCTGAGGATGAGGCCCCACACCGCGGGGGAGAAGTGGTACTCGGCGAGGATGAACGGAGCGGCGACGGACAGGGCGGTCCGATCACCGTAGTTGATCAGACACGCCAAAAAATTGAGCGCGAAGAGCCGGTAGCGGACTTTGGACATAGCGACTCCGCAGTGGTGTTCGCGCCACACGGCCCCGGGGAGCGGCCGAGCGGCAGGAAGAGAGCAGGACGGAAGGCCCTCAGGCCGGGTGAAGGACTACGCTCAGAAGACGCAGATCGGGTTCACCGGGGAACCGGTACCGCCCGGGAGCCGCAGTGGAGCCACGGTCAGCAGAAACTGATGGGCATTCAGCTCGCCGCAGATGGCGATGAGCTCGGCGAGCCTGGGGCAGTCGAGGAGGATCAGCCCCATGGACACCAGCCCGATCTGGTGCAGGGGCAGCGGTACGGCCTTGCTGGGGAAGGGGATGCGTTCGACGCAGTCGCCGCTGTAGACGGCCACCTCGTGGTCGTGCAGCCAGGGGACGCAGTCCGCGCCGAGTCCGGCGCGCAGCGACAGATCCTCCGGCCCTTCATCGGCTTCCCTGCGCTCCAGGCCCACATGGACGAAGACCGCGTCTCCCGACTCGACTGTCAGACCGGCCAGTTGCTCGGCGGCGTCGAGGTCGGCCGCGGTCACCGTCTCTCCCGCCTGCAGGAACGGCACTCCTCGTGCGGCAGCCACGTCCAGGAGCACTCCCCGGGTCACGATGCCCTCGCGCTGTGCGTACACCGAACCGAAGTTCAGCCCGTTCGGCGTCATGACGTCCTGCATTGAGCGGCCGTTGTATGACCGCCCATTCCAGAACACATGACTGAGCGCATCAAGATGTGTCACGGCGAAGCCGTGGGTGGACATCTCGAAGCTGTCGAGGGCGGAGAGCGGTGCGATCGCGTCGAAGAGCATGCGATGGCGTACCGGGTCGGTGTTCACGGCATCGGCTGTGGTGGACAGATCCCGGCCGAGGGAAACCGTCCGGCCGTGGCGGACCTGAGTCGCGGCCTGGAGCCGCTTTTCCTCGGTGATGTAGTTGAGGGTGCCGAGTTCATCTCTCTCCCCCCAACGCCCCTCGTTCGAACAGCGCGTGAAGAGGGAGATGAGTTCGTCCTCAGTCATCGTACATTCCTTCCGTGGCCATGGCCGTGATCAGTGGGCAGGGTGACAGGAGGGCCCCTCGTGGGCGATTCGGGTCGCCTCAAGGCAGCCGAAGGATGGTGTCGCCGGGGAACGGGGCGTGCCGGTGCCCGGCGGGCGCCTCGAGCAAGTCCTGGGCGATCGAGTGGCACTTCGCAGTGCCGTGGCCGCCGCACATCCGGCCAGCGCCCATGAGTGCTGCGCTGGCGGAGGCTGCGGCATGTCGGATCAAGTCCCGGCGGAGACCGCGAGAGAGAACGCGGAACTGAGCTCCTCGGTGATGCGATCGACGCCGGGGATCAGATGTGCGGCCAGTTCGGGCGCGGCGGGGATGCGGGAGTCGGGTGCGCCGATCCGCACAGGGCGGACGCTCAGTACGCCGGACTCGGCGATCCGGGTGATCACCTCGGCACCGAAGCCTGCCGTCGTGTTGGCCTCGTGCACCACGGCCAGCCGGCCACCCGTCCTGGCCACCGACGCCACGACGGTGTCTGTGTCGAACGGGTTGAGCCAGGGTGTTTCGATGACGGTGACCGGTGTTCCGCGTGCGGCGAGCCGGTCTGCGGCCTCCAGGACCTGGTGGGTTACCGCGCCCCAGGTGACGACCGTGGCTTCCGTCCCGGTGCGGCGGATGTGGCTGCCACCGATCGGAGCGGGCGGGCGGCCGGTGATGATCTCCCGCTTCTCACCGAAGTACAGGGTCCGGTTGTCGAACACCACTACGGGGTCGTCGCTGTGCACGGCCGAGACCATCACGTCGTACGCGTCCTGCGGTGTCGAAGGCATCGCGACCCGCAGCCCCGGGGTGTGCAGGAACAGCGCTTCCAGGTTCTGCGAGTGCTGAGCGCAGGCGCCCGGCGAGTTGCCCTGCTGGGTGCGCACGACCAGCGGCGCGGTCAGACGGCCCTCGGAGACATAGCGCACGTTGGCCGCCTGGTTGATCATCTGGTCCAGGGCGACCAGGAAGAAGTCCGCCCACATGATCTCGACGATCGGCCGGCGGCCCATCATGGCCGCGCCCACGGCGGAGCCGAGGATGGCCGACTCACTGATAGGGGTGTCGAAGACGCGGTCCCCGAACTCCTTCCACAGTCCGCGGGTCACACCGTGCACTCCGCCGGGCTTGGCCACGTCTTCGCCGTAGAGCAGGGTCTCGGGAACCTCGGACAGCACCCGGCGCAGGGCGGCGTTGACGGCTCCGGAGTAGTTGACCTTGATGGTTTCCTCAGGCATAGATGTGCTCCTTCGCGCTGCTGCTGTCGGCCGGCGGGTCGGCGAGCGCGGCCTTGGCGGCCCGCTCGACCTCGTCGCGGGCGCTCTGCTCCGCCTGTGCGATCTCGTCCGCCGGCACTCCCGCGGCGGTCAGTTCCCGGATCGCCCTGGCGATCGGCTCCCGCTCCCGGTCCCGGGCAATCTCTTCCCGTGTGCGGTACTGCCCCGGATCGCCCACGTAGTGGCCCACCAGCCGCTGGGTGTCCAGTTCCACGTAGGCCGGGCCGCCCCCGTCACGGGCCTCTTCGACCAGGTCGGAGACTGTTTCGCGAATCAGTTCCGGGTCGTTGCCGTCGATGCGCACGGACGTGATGCCGAGCGCCCTCGGCCGGTCGGACAGCGCCGGATTACGGACGGCCTCGCGGATCGGAGTCAGTTCCGACCATTGGTTGTTCTCGCATACGAAGATCACGGGCAGCCGTGTCGCCGCGGCGAAGTTCATGGCCTCGTGCACGGCCCCCTGATTCATCGCACCGTCCCCGAACACCGTCAGCGCTACCCGGTGCGAGCCATCGTGGCGTCCGGCCAGAGCGGCACCCACCGCGATGGGGGCGCCGGCACCGACGATCGAGTTCTCACCGTAGAAGCCGTACTCCGGAGCGCTCAGGTAAGCCGATCCGCCCCGGCCGCCATTGACGCCCGTCGACCGGCCCAGCAGCTCCGCCATCAGCGGGTGCAGCGGCGTGCCGCGCGCGATGGCCCAGCCATGCCCGCGATACGTGGCATACAGGGCGTCCGCGGCGTCGAGTGCGTCGCACGCGCCGACCGGCCCTGCCTCCTGGCCGTTACACAGATGGACCGACCCCCGGATGTCACCGGACTCGACCAGCGCCTGCGCCTTCTCCTCGAAGGCGCGAACGCGCCACATCGCCCGTAGGTCCGCCATGAGACGTTCGCGCATCACGCTTCCTCTCTGTTGTGAACAAGATTCAAACCTGAAGCCATCAAGCAAGTCAATCGATTGACTCACTGTCGTCCCGAGTCTAGGTCGCGGCCGCCGCTCGGGCAATGATTCCGGCACTGAACAGCTCCATCACCCAGCGCCGCGTCTTGCTGCCGCGGGACTCGAGGTCTACATTAGACAAACGATTGACTCGGAAGTCGGGTGGGGATGGCTATGGCTGCCCACACCTGTGTGACCACGAAAGGGGGACGATGAGTCCGCGCCGTTTCGACATGCTCGTCGGCCTGTACGGGGACGAGGGCATGGCTGTGATTCTGTCCGAGGAGGAGACCGTCCGGTCGTGGCTGCGCGTCGAGGCGGCTCTGGCCACTGCCCAAGGTGAGGCGGGCGTGATCCCGCCGGACACTGCCGAGGTCATCACCCGCACAGCCACGCTGGAGGCCATCGAGTCGGCGCGGCTGTGGCGGGAGACCCGCAATGTGGGTTATCCGATCCTGCCGCTCGTGCGTCAGTTGGACGAAGCGCTGCCCCCGGAGCACCGGGGCCGTGTCCACTACGGTGCCACGACGCAGGACATCATGGACTCCGGGCTGGCTCTGCAGTACACCGCCGCGGCCACGCGTCTGGGGGAGCTGCTTGAGGGGTTCGGGGATGCCATCGCCACTCTCGCGACCGCCCACGCAGACACGGTGATCGCCGGACGGACCCACGCCCTGCAGGCAGTGCCGACCACGTTCGGCGCCAAGATGGCGGGTTACCTGGGCGAACTCGCCCGCGACCGGGCGCGTCTGTCGAGTGCCGCGGAGGCGGTCGCCACGGTGTCGCTCTTCGGCGCCGGCGGCACATCGGCCGCGTACGGGGACCACGCCGTGAAGATACGCGGGCGCGTTGCCGAACTGCTGGAATTGGTGGCTACCGACGTGCCCTGGCACGTAGCCCGTGACCGGATCGCCGAGTACGGCTCGGTCTGCGCCCTGCTCACCGCGACCTGCGCGCGCTTCGCGCGGGAGGTCATCGACTTGTCCAGGACCGAGATCGCCGAGGTCTCCGAGGCGGCCGGGCACCTTCGCGGCGCGTCATCGACGATGCCGCAGAAGGCGAACCCGATCGAGTCGGAGGCCGTCATCGGTATGGCCGTGACCGCGGGTGCGCTCTCCTCCGCCCTCTACAGGATCATGGAGGCGGGACACGAGCGAGCCGCCGGTGAATGGCAGGCGGAGTGGCAGGTGCTGCCCCACCTGTCCGCACTGGCCGCGGGGGCGCTGGCTACCGCTCGCTCGATCGCGGAGGGTCTCCAGGTCTTCCCCGAGGCGATGCACCGGAACCTGGAGGCCGATTCGGGTCTGGTCATGTCCGAGGCGTACATGATCGGCCTTGCTGCCACGCTGGGCCGCGAACAGGCACATGACCTGGTGTACGAGGCGGCGCGCCGCTGCCGCGAAACGGGCGAGGACCTGCGGGCCGTGCTGCGGGAGGTGGCACCGGCCGGAGCGGTGGCGTCGGTGGCCGAACTGGCGCCCGCGGACTACGTGGGAGATCCGCACCTCACCGTTGATTCGGCGCTTTCCGCATGGCGGGCAGTCGACTGAACGGATACGGCGCGTGGCGACCCGTAGGCCTGGCCCGTCGGTCAACGCAGACCCGGGTGACGGCCGCGCACAGGAAATGATCCGGAACCGGGCACAAGCCGGCCCGAGGGACAACAACCGGCAAGAAGGGAACGATTCTCCATGGGACGCTTCGAAGGGCTCACCGCTGTCGTCACCGGAGCGGGAGGTGGGATCGGCCGGTCTGTCGCTCTCCGTCTCGCCGCTGAGGGCGCACGTGTCGCTCTGCTGGATATCTCGACCGGGGCCGCCGATCGGACGGCCAAGGCGATTGCCGAGGCGGGTGGGCGGGCGGAGAGTTACCGGGCCGACGTGACGCGCCCCGGCGATGTCGAGGACGCACTGGATCGTGCTGAGAACGACCTCGGCCCGCTCACTCTGGCCGTGGGCGCGCACGGCATCGTACGCAACCACCCCTTCCTCGAACTCCCCGCCGACGACTGGGACGCCACGCTCTCCGTAAATCTCAAGGGGATGTTCCTGCTGCTGCAGAGGGCCGCTGTGCGCGCCGCGGCGCACGGAGGAGGTGCCATGGTTGCTGTCTCCTCCGTCGCCGGGCGCGGAGCCCGCCCAACGTGCGCCGACTACGCCGCCAGTAAGGCCGGCGTGATCAGCCTGGTCCATTCGGCCGCGCTGGCGCTGGCGGCACACGGCATCCGCGTCAACGCCGTGTGCCCCGGTGTGGTGGACACCGAGATGACCCGTGCCATCCACCGGCAGAAGGCGGAGATCAACGGGATCACCCCGGAAGAGTCCTTTGCCGAGCAGGCGGCGAAGATCCCCCTCGGCCGCATCGAGACACCCGAGGAGATCGCCGGAGTAATCGCCTTCCTGCTCTCCCCGGAGTCCTCCTACATCACCGGCCAGGCAGTGAACGTCTGCGGCGGCCTGGAAATGAACTGAACGAGACGAGGAGTACCCACATGCTGCACGGCGTCTGGCACTTCAGCTTCACCGTCGCGGACCTGGACCGCTCGGTGGACTTCTACACCCACCACCTCGGGTTCGACCACATCCACTCGCAGGAACAGCAGGGCGGCTACACCAGCGATCTCGTCGGCTACGAGAACGCTCATCTGCGCATCGCGCAACTGGCCGTCCCCGGCAGGCCGGCCGGCCCCTCCACGCACGATCTGGAGCTGGTGCAGTATCTCAACCCCGTCGGCATCCGCCAGGATCCGGGGATCAAGCATCCCGGAGCGGCTCACCTGGCCCTGACCGTGGATGACATCAGCGAGCGGTACGAGCGGCTGAGCGCCGTCGGCGTGCGGTTCTACTCGCCGCCCAACGCCATTACCGGCGGTGTCAACAAGGGCGGGTTCACCTGCTACTTCGAGGACCCGGACCAGATCGTCCTGGAGTTGGTCCAGCCGCCGGCCCACCGGCTCAGGGCGCCCGTCCACCCGGCGGATGTCGCCCACCCGGCCTGACCGGACAACCGGTCGGCCGCCCACGGCATCAGGAAGGATCCTTCTCATGCTGGATGCCTACGCGTCCATTGTCGAGACCATTGACACCGCGATCGCCCCCGAACACCGGCTGCCGGTGGCGATCGTGGGCGCCGGAGCCATCGTCGATGTGGCCCACTTGCCGGCATACCGCACGGCCGGACTGGAGGTCCGCGGCCTGTTCGACCTGGATGCGGAACGGGCGAAAGACGTCGCCGGCCGCCACGGCGTGCCGAAGGCCTACGCTTCTCTGGACGAACTGCTCGATGACAGCGCCGTACGGGTCGTCGATATCGCCGTAGCCCCACAGGCCCAGCCGGACATCGCCCAGCGTGCTCTCCAAGCGGGCAAACACCTCGTCTGCCAGAAGCCGTTCGTACCCGACGAGGAAACGGGCAGGGAGATCATCGAAGTTGCGGACCGGCTCGGCCTGAAGATCGTCGTCAACCAGCAGATGCGCTACGACGAGGGCATCGCCGCGGCCCGTGCCATGGTCAGGGGCGGCTGGATCGGCGAGCCCACGACGCTGTCGTTCACCGTGAACATCGCCACGGACTGGACGCCATGGCCCTGGCTGGTGAGGAGCGACCGGCTGGAGATCATGTACCACTCGATCCACTACCTCGACGCGATCCGATCGGTGTTCGGTGATCCGGTACAGGTCTTCTGCACCGGGTCACGCGCGCCTGGCCAGGCTGCCGCCGGAGAGACCCGGACGATCAGCACACTCGTTTTCCCCGGCGATGTACGCGCGGTCGTGCACGCCACCCACGAGAACCGTACCGGCGACTCGGAGGCGACTTTCCGCATCGACGGCTCCGGCGGCAGCATCAAAGGCACGATCGGACTGCTCTACGACTATCCGCATGGCCGGCCGGACACGCTCGAAGTCAACAGCCTGACGCTGCCTACCGACGGTTGGCTGCCGTACCCCGTCACCCGCCGCTGGATCCCCGACGCGTTCGCCGGACCGATCGGTTCGCTGCTGCGCGCCGTGGCGGACGGAGGTGAACCGTATCCGTCCGCGCGCGACAACCTCGGCACCATCCGACTGGTCGACCGGCTCTACGCCTCGATGGACTCAGGGCACAGCATGCCTATGAAATGATGGCAGCGATGGCAGCCAAACCAGCTGAGAACGCCAAACGGGCCACGAAGGCCGAACCGACACCGCGCCGCGCCGCGCCCCCGAAGAACACACCCGCGAAGGCCACTCCAGGCAAGGTCACCCTCGCCGATGTAGCCCTTGTCGCCGGCGTCGACCGCTCCGTGGTCTCCCGAGTGATCAACAACGACCCGAAGCTGAGCATCCGACCGGACACCCGGCAGCGTGTCCTGGACACCATCGGCAAGCTCGGCTACCGCCCCAACGCTGCCGCGCGCAGCCTGCGTACGGCACGGTCGAACATGCTCGGGCTGTTCATCCCCGACTTCGCCAACCCCGTCTACGCCGAGATCATCAAGGGCGCGGAGACAGCGGCGAGCAGCCTCGGGTACGGGCTGATGACAGCCAGTTCCGAAGGGCTGCGCCGAGGTGTCGAGCGCTACCTGGATCTGTTCGGACACAGCCGTGTCGACGGTCTGCTGTTCGCGGGCGACGAGGCGGGCCGGGCCCTCGACCAGATGCGCTCGCTGCGGCTTCCCTGGCTCCTGGTCAACCGCCGTGCCGTGGGATCCGACCGCTACGTCATCCTGGACGACGAGCACGGAAGCCAACTTGCTGTCGATCACCTGGTGGCACTCGGCCACCGCGACATCGCGCATATCGCGGGTCCGGAGACCGCGGACACCGCCCGTCGGCGGCGCATCGGATACACCTCCGCCATGACCGAGGCCGGACTGGCGGCAGACCCCCGGCTGATCGTGCACGCCGACTACACACCGGCCGGTGGCCACGCTGCCCTGGAGGAGCTGCTCGACACCGGAACCGGCCCGCGGCCGACGGCGGTGTTCGTCGCCAACGTCGCCTCGGCGGTCGGGGTGCTGCACGCGCTCCACGCACGTGGCGTACGAGTCCCCGAGGACATGTCAGTGGTCGCTGTACATGACATGCCGCTGGCGGGCCATCTCGTTCCCGCGCTGACGACGGTACGCATGCCCTTGGGGGAATTGGGCGCGCGTGCCGTTTCCCTGCTCGTGGCGAGCACACCCGAGGACAGCATCACCGAGGTGGTCGCGGCACCGGCGGAGATAGTGGTGCGGGAGTCGACGGCCCCGCCGCCCGTGTAGCCCGCCGCGGCGTTCGCCCTACGGCGAACGCCGTGATACGCGGACAAAGGAACGGCACCTCCCGGGCAGGGCCGGGAGGTGCAGCCTTCACCGCTGCTCCTGCTCCAGCGGATGCTCAGCCAGCGCCGTGACCGTCACCCGGGCATACCGCCACACCGGCAGCCTCACCAGCGCTTCGTGCAGTTCCTCAGGACCCGATGTGCTCCAGATCGCCACGTTGGCCAACTGTCCGGGCAGTCGCCAGATCCGCTGCAGGATACCGACCGCGCGCAGCTCACGGCCCCGCTGCCGCTCCTGAGCGAGCAACGCACGGCGGTCCGGCTCCGGCATGTCCGGAGGAAGCACGGTTTCTACGCGAACGAGGAAGTCCATGTGATGTGCCCGCTCACCCGAGTTCCGTCAGCCTGCGATGGGCCTCGGCAACGGCGTCGGCCGGCCGTGCCGTGTCCGCCACGAGTGAGCTGACCATCTCGTTGAGGATCACGGAGATACGAGGCCAGCGCGGGTCGCGCGGCAGCGAGCGGGTGGTGCGATGCGCCTCCTCGAACTGCGCGTAATACGGAGCCAGCGAGGAGACCGCCGGATCGGCCCAGGAGTCCCGGCGGGTGGCCGTGCCGCCCTCCTGTGCGGTGATGCGGTCCATTTCGGCGGTGGTCAGGCCTCGGAGCAGGTCGTACGCGGCGGCCGGCCGGGTGGAGCCGGCGGCGATCACCAGCACCCAATAACTGTTCAGCGCGACCCGCGAACCACCAGGAGCGCTGGCCCGCGGTACCGGTGCGCACCGCACCCGGCCGTGCGTGGGGGAGTCCTCAGGCGCCGAAAGCGCTGCGAAGCCACTCCAGTTCACCATCATCGCGGCCTCGCCCGCCGCGAAGTGCACCCCTGCGGCCACACTGTCCCACTGAGCCGCTGCCGGATCGACCACACGGTGGGTGTGCCACAAGTCGTACAGGAACCGCGCCGAGTCCAGCGCCTCGGACATGTCCAGGCTCAGATTGCCCAACGGGTCAGTGAGGTCGGCACCCCGGCTCCACAGCTGGGTCAGGAAGTCGTACACCGTGTTGTGCTCGTCCGGGTACCCCGCGACGATCGTGCCGTACAGACCGCGCTCCGGCCGGTTGAACCAAAGCGCCTGGTCGGCGTACTGCTCCCAGGTGTCGGGCGGCGTCAGCGGATAGCCGAACTTCTCGGCGAAGCCTGTCCGTTCCACCGCGTCCTCGTACAAGTCGCCGCGGTACAGCAGCATCTCGGGGCCGACGTGGTACGCCACACCGTACGTGCGCCCGTCGGGTCCGCGCTGCAGTGCGCGCAGCGCCGGGTGCCACGCATCCGGCCATCCCTCCGGCGGTCTGTCCCGGAAAAACTCGTCCAGCGGGAGCACCTTGCCCTCGTCGATCAGCGCGGGCAGCCAGTCGGTCACCACCAGCAGCACATCCGCCTCACCCGACGTGGCCGCTGCTCCTTCGACGACCTCGGCCTGCAGGTCGAGAATCTCTGGCAGTCGGTGCTCCGCGGACCGGGCCGAGGCCTTCGGCAGCTGGCGACTCAGCGCCCGGTCGAACCCGTCGAAGGAGCGGCCGAGCAGCAGCAGGGGCTCTTCCCGTTCGGACATGATCCTCCTCCAGCCCGCGCGCCGTCCCGCCCGCGGACCGTGCGTCCCGAGAGCTCGCAGGCTCCCCATCCGGATCAGACTGGACCGGAACACGCCGGTCCAGTGCCGATCAATCGATTGTCTTCGAAGTATTACCTCGCCGAGCCGCACCGGTCAATGTCGTACGCGGCTCATGTGGCGGTGTTCTCCATCCCGGGTATTGTCATCACCGGGGCTCGCGATTACGATTAGGCAATCGATTGACTAACGGTGAGTCAACGGGGGGCGTCGCACCGAACACGCAGGAGGCATCGTGGCCAAGGCGGACAGCGCCGTCGGCACCGCCGGGAAGCGCGCCCGCACCGCAGTCGTCAGGAGTGCCGCGGGCCGACCTCCCCGGCTGATCTACGCCGTGGCCGCGCTCGGAGGAATGGCCGGACTCCTCTACGGATACGACTCCGGCGCGATATCACTGGCCCTGCCCTTCGTCACCGAGCAGTTCGGGCTGAGCGCCGGCGCCCAGGGCTGGGTGACCAGCCTGCTTCTGCTCGGTGCCTTGCCCCTCATCGTGGCGGGCACGTTCATGGCCCGCCGCTACGACCGGCGGATCCTGCTTGGTCGTAGCGGGTGCGATCTTCGTGATCGGCTCGGTTCTCTGCGGTCTGGCTCCCGGCCCCGGCTGGCTGATAACCGCCAGATTCATCCTCGGCCTCGGCGTCGGCCTCGCCACCATGTTCGGCCTGATCTACCTCGCCGAACTCGCGCCGAAGCAGAGCCGCGGCCTGATCACCGCGCGCTACCAGTTCAGCGTGAACATCGGCATCCTCATCGCATACGCCACCGGCGACGCGCTGTCGGGTGGGGGCGCCTGGGAGTGGATGCTCGGCCTCGGGGCCATCCCGGCAGCCGCCTTCTTCATCGGCATGATCATCAGCCCGTCGAGTCCGCGCTGGCTGCTGCTCCACGGACGCACCGACGAAGCCGTCGCAGTGCTACGGCGACTGCGTACAACTGAGCGGGAAGCGCAGGCCGAGGTCGCCGAGATCGGCGCCAGCCCGCATCAGCAGGAAGTGGGCCTCAGGGAACTGCTCCGCTGTTACCGGCCCGCGATCGGTGTGGTGCTCGTCCTCGCCTTCTTCCAGGTCTTCACCGGCGTCAACGCTGTCGTCTACTACGCTCCGTCGATCTTCCAGGGGCTGGCGACGCATTCCAGCAACACCGCGATCGTCGCCAACTACTGCGTCGGCGGTGCGCTCGTGCTCTCCACCGCCGTGTCTCTGCCCCTGATCGACAGGGTCGGCCGACGGGCCCTGCTCGCCCGGAGTCTCGGCGGCCAGATCGCGCCACTGGCACTGCTGACACTCTTCCCGCACGCCGAGACGCTGAATGTCGTGTGCGTGTTCGTGTTCACCTTCGCGTTCGGCATCGGCCTCGGCCCCGTGTTCTGGCTCTACGCGCCCGAGGTGCTGCCGCTGCGGGCACGGGTGATCGGTATGGGCGTCATCACCTTCGTCGAGTACGTGATGAACTTCGCCTTCTCCCAGACCTTCCCCAGTATCTTCGCCGCGATCGGCAACGACGTATTCATCATCTACGCGGTGTTGTCGCTGGCCGGGCTCATCTACGTGCTCCGCTGGGTCCCGGAGACGGCAGGTCGGTCCCTGGAGGGGATAGAGGAGCACTGGCGAGAGCGCCACGCGGACTCCGCCCCGGCCGCCTGACGACATGATGTGGCCCAGGTCAGTAACTGGTTGCCGCCGCAGGCGGTCCCGGCGGCGGGGAGAAGAGGCGCTGCGCCGCCACCGCCGCGCCGCGCCGCGCCGTGCCCAGGTCTCGAACGGCAGCGGGCGCACCACCAGGTCGCAGTCGGCCGCCGCACCGAACGCCTGCGCGCCCAAGCTGCCTGACGATCCACCGCGGGGCCCCCCTCCCGATCGGCTTCGGCAACCGCGGAGTCATCGCGGACAACGACCCGGTCGAGCAGGAGAAGGCGATGAAATTCAACGCGCAGCTCACGAACGCGGTGATCTTCCATAACGCCCTGGACATCGCGGAGATCGTGCGGCAGTTGCTGGAGGAGGGATGGGAGATCGACCCGGAGGACCTGGCGCACATCTCGCCGTACCTGACCGAGCACATCAACCGGTTCGGCGAGTACTCCACGCAACGAGCTCGGCATCCAGCCCGACGCGTACGAGACCAAACTCGACGTCGACTTCACTCCGCTGCGCGAGCCGGACCTGACCGCCGCCGGCCTCGGCCAGGCCGCCTAACCGCTCACTCGCCGGAGGATTCCGCCGTGCCCCCTGAACAGTACGGACGCTGGACCAGCGTCGATACCGCTGACCTCGCGCAGGAGGGCGGCCAAGATGCCGCCCTCGCGCTGGCGTGCAGCCTGCACGCCCTCGCCTGACGCTGACGTCCGGGGATCAGGGCCCTGTTTCCGTACGGCTACGGCCAGGTGGTGTACAGCTTGGCGCGTGATCGCTGCGTGGACCGACGGAATACCAGTGCTCTGCCGACCGCCGCGGAGTCTGAGCCGCCCAACGGCGTACGGCATCCGGTGAAAGGGCGGCATTGCCGGGGGCTTCAGGTCGGGACCAGGAGGGCCGAGGCGAGCATGCCGGCCAGCCAGTTCTCGTAGGTGTCGGCGTGCCAGCCGCGGCCGGTGGTGAGCTGGGTGAACAGGTGCGGCCCGGTCAGGACCCAGCAGGAATCCGCCAGGCGGGGGGCCGTGTCCGCGTCGGAGGGCAGGACGCCCGTATCGGTGAGGTGGGCGATGAAGGCGGTGACGCCGGTCATCCGTTCTTCTTCGCTGATGGCAAGAACCTGCTCGACTTCGGGACCGGCCTGGGCGAGCAGGGTGAACAGGGCGGCGAGCCGTTCGTGGACGCCGCGGACAAACGCGGCGTAGAGGCGGAATTTGGCGCGCGCGTCGCGGGTTTCCCAGACCGCTTGGAGCTGCGGCCGCGCGGCCATGGCCAGGGGTTCGTCGTCTCCGGCCAGGGTGACGTCCCACAGCGCCTTGACCAGCCCCGACTTGCCGCCGAACGCCTTATAAACGGTCTCGGGAGAGACGCCGGCGCGTTCTGCCACCGCGCGGATGGTGGTGGCCTGGTAGCCGTCACGGAAGAGGAGCTCCCGGCACGCCGACAACACCGCGGCGCGGTTGCGGCGCGCGGCTTGCTGCCGACGTCCTGAGTCGTACGGCCGACGCGGAGTACCAGCTGGCATCCCACTTCCCTTCAAAATCCATTACAGTCAACTGTATCGAAAGTTTGCCCGCCCCGGCGCTGGAGGAACGCATGTCCCGCTCCGCCCATCTCCGCCCCCGCCGGCGTGTCGCTCCCGGCGTGGACCGCCTCGGCGACGACGTCGTCAACTTCTACCTGGTCGAGGACCCCGACGGCCTGGTCCTCATCGACGCCGGGCTGCCGGCCCACCTCGGGCAGCTGCGCGAGCACCTGGCCGACTCCGGCCGCTCTCCGGCCGACATCCGCGCCGTACTCCTGACCCACGGCCACCCCGACCACACCGGCCTGGCCCGCACCCTCCAGCAGGCCGGCGCCGACATCTGGGTCCACCAGAAGGACGCCGCGATCCTCCGCGACGGTCCGCGCAGTGCCATGCGCCACGCCAGAACCGAGCGCTCCATGCTGCCCTATCTGCTGCGCCGGCCCGCCGCGATCGCCACCCCGCTGCACCTTGCCCGCAAGGGGGCCTTCACGGCTCCCACCGTTCCCGGCGTGCGCGTCTTCGGCGCCGATCAGCGACTGGACGAGGTCCCCGGCAGGCCGCAAGCCGTCGTCCTGCCCGGCCACACCCCGGGCAGCACCGGCTACCTGCTCCCTGAACGCGGCCTGCTCTTCACCGGCGACGCCCTGGTCACCCATGACGGCCTGACCGGACACACCGGCCCCACCCTTGTCTGCCGCGGCTTCACCCACGACAGCAACGCGGCCCTGACCTCCCTGGACCGGGTGGACGAGCTGACCGCTGCAACCCTGCTCCTGCCCGGCCACGGCCAGCCCATCACCGGCGACCCCCGCACTGCCACGCGCCGAGCCCGGCAGACCGGCCAGCACTGAACAACAGCAGAGGCGACTCAGAAGACACGAGACCCGGACCATCACCCGACGCGATACACCACCTGACCGTAGCCGTACGGAAACAGGGTGGCGACGACTCGGCCGTGTGATGACTCTTGGTGAAAGCCGTCACGCTTCATGCTTGCAGAAATGAGTAGTTCTGAGAGGGTATTTGATTTAGGTAGATCATCCTGTATGCCCTAGTAGGTGCCTCGCCGGGTGGGTGTGGTCTCGTCTGTTATGCGCTTGGCGAGGTTGTCGATCGAAGCGATGTGGATCATGCTTCGGAACTGGCGAAAAGGGTTTCGTAATCGCGGGCCAGGCGTCGGCGCAGCATAAGCCAGCCGAGACTTCGTTCTACGACCCAGCGCCTTTTGACGACGTGGAAGCCGCGGATTTCGGGGTTCCTTGACACGACTTCGACGTCGATTCCGAGGTTGGCGCCGTGGTCGATCATGGCGTTCTTGAAGCCGGTGTCGACCCAGGCTTTGGATATGGTCGGATAGGTTTTCTTCACGTTGTTGAGCAGCCGTATTCCCGCCGCGTTCTCCGAGAGGCTGGCGGCGGTAACGGTCACGGCGAGGAGTAGGCCGAGCGCGTCCGTGACGATCCCTCTTTTCCGGCCGACGATCTTCTTTCCTGCGTCCGTTCCCTGGCTGGTCGGGGCAATGCCGGTGAGTTAGCGAGTCCGTGCAGGTCAGACGCTCGCGAATGGTGGGGTGGGGGTGAAATGCCCCCCGGTGATGCTGCGTGGTTCGTCACTTCCGGTGACGTACCAGCGGAGGCTGGGACACGGCAACGTAGCTCCCGGTAAGACAGAAGATCGACCAAGATCCGACTGTCCGCAAGGGAACTCCGTTGGGTACTCAGTGTGCCATTGCCCCCGTGCCGTCTGCCATCGGCGAGGGCCATCACGTCCCGTTGGGCAGGCAGGTGGCGTCGCCGGACCCGTGAGGTGACCCCCGTGGCGTGGACGCACCTGATAATGGTTCTTGATGGTCCGGGAGGGTGTAGATCCACATGGCACGGCGCTCGAAGTACGGTCC
>NZ_JBIWLW010000060.1:0-26321 GCF_044766385.1 Streptomyces sp. NPDC102274
TCCTCCAGTTCGGCAACGAGCCGGTCCAGCTCGTCCCGCAGCGACTCCACCCGCTGCCGGGCAGCGACCTCCCGCTCCTCCAGCAACCCCATCACAGACGGCATCCGGCACCTCCACCGAAGAGAGAACACAACGTGTCATCTCTACTGCGGGGAAGGTGACTTTACGCCTGACCAGCGGAAACCTGGCGATCACACTCGGAAAGACAACAGCTTCTGATCAGTTGGCTGGTTGGGTCCGGCGGTGTGGTGGGTGCTGGCGAGGTGCTTGGCGTTGCTTGCGGGCCCCGACTGGGCGGGCCTGTGAACTGCGGAGTTCGTGCTCTGGGTTGGTCTCGTGGGTGTTGATCAGTTCTGTTGGCTGGTCGGTCAGGTGCACTGGGCGACTGTTGTAGCGCCATAGCGGTGCGTGGCCGTGGATGCCGATGGTGGCCATCAGGTGTTGTTGGTGGGGGTGGAGCTGGTCCCAGGTGCGTTGTTGGGTGCGGATCCATTTGGTGGTCTGGTTGGGGAAGGGCATGCCGGTGCTGTAGTAGGCGTGGGCTTGGTGCCAGCTGTGGTTCCAGGTGGCCCGCCATGGTGGGTTCCACCACGGGTCGAGGGCGGCGAGTTGCGGGTCGTGGGGCCAGGGCCGGCCGGTGCGTTTCACGTGGGCGTGGGCGGCTCGGCGTTGTTTGTACAGCCACCATCCCAGGGGGAAGCCGTCGTGTTCGGTGCGGTAGTCGGCTGAGGTGAGGTGGCTGTGCTGGGCGGTCCAGGCTTGGGCGTAGGGCAGGCCGGCCGCGAAGGCGGAGGGCGGGTTCTTCAGCCGCGGGCGGGCTGGGCGGGCTGGTCGGGGAGGTTTCGGTGGTGGTGCCAGCGCGCGGGCGCCTTCGCTGGTGAGGCCGGTCTCGGCGAGCAGTTGTTGCTGCTCGGGGTGGAGGCTGCCGTAGCTGGAGCACTGGGTGAACAGCCATTTCGCTGTCGCCGATGGGAGCGCGTCGAGGTCGGCCGTGGTCGTCAGGGAGCGGCCGGTGGTGTGGGTGCGGGTGGTGAGGTAGGCCTGCTGCCAGCGCAGTCCTCCCGCCGGGTTCCAGTGGGGATCGATGGCTTCCAGGGCTTTGATGCGGTCGGCGGGCAGTTTTCCGCGGCTGGCGCGGCGGCGTTGGGTGCGCAGCCAGGTGCCGAGGCGGTAGCCGTCGTGCCGGGCGGGTTCGGGGACGGCGAGGTTGCCGTGCTCCTGGGCCCAGGCGCGGGCGTGGGTGAGGCCGGCGGCGAAGGAGGTGGCTTGGGTTTTGCGGCGGGGGCGGGCGGTGCGGGCGCCTTCGGCGGTGAGGCCGAGGTCGGCGAGGAGTTGCTGTTGGCGGGGGTGGAGGTCGTCGTAGACGGCGCACTGGCTGTACAGCCACTGTCCGGTCCAGTCCGGTGTGTTGGGGAAGCCCTCCTGGGGGGCGAGGTTTTGGCCGGGGGTGAGTTGTGTGCGGGCGGCCTGGTAGCGGCGTTGCCATTTCATGCCCCAGGGCGGGTTCCAGTACGGATCGATGCGGGCGAGGTGTTCGTCGTGCGGCCAGGGGGTGTCGAAGAGGTCGCGGTGGAGGTTGGCTTGGTGTCGTTGTGTGGCGAGCCAGCGGCCGAGGGGAAAACCTAGGTGGGGGGCGGCGCGGGGGATGTCGAGGGCGCCGTGCTGGGCTGCCCAGTCCCGGGCGTAGTGCAGCCCTGTTTCCATGGCGGGATGCCGGATGGCCGGGTTGGGCACGGCGGTGCCTGCGACGGGTTCGGTGAGGCCGAGGCGGGCCAGGAGGTGCTGCTGGCCGGGCTGGAGGGCGGTGTAGTTGACGCACTGGGCGTACAGCCACTGCCCGGTGCGGTCGTCGAAGTTCCGGAACCCGGCTTCGGGGTCGAGCAGAGTGCCCGCGGCCACGGCGCCGTGAGCATGGTGGTTCTCGCGCTGCCAGTCGGTGGGCCAGGGCGGGTTCCACCAGGGGTCGATCTCGGTCAGCGTCTGGTTCAGTACCGGGTCGAGGTGGCCGCGCCGAGCACGTACCCGCTGACTGTGCAGCCACTTGCCGACCATGAAGCCGTCTTGGCTGGCCGAAGTGGGGGCGCACAGGTGTCCGTGCCGGGCGGCGTAAGTGCGGGCGTGATCCAGCGCGGTGTGGCGGACGGCCTTGATGTGCTTGCGCCGGGGCTTTGCCACACGTGCTCGCTCGGGTGTGATGCCGATTTCAGTGAGGAGGCGCTGCTGCTGCGGGTGGAGCTGGTGGTAGTCGGTGCACTGGTCATGCAGCCACTCTCCGAGGCCCTCGGGTGTACCGGGGAATCCGAGCTCGGGAGCCAGGTGGTGTCCTGCTCGGACGTGCGCTTGAGCGCGGTGGTAGATGCGCTGCCACCACAGGTTCCAGGGCGGGTTCCACCACGGGCCGAGGGCGTCGAGGGCGGCGGCGCGTTCGGGAGCGAGTTCGGGTCCTGCGGCGCGCTGGTTGGCGAGCCATAGGCCGACGGCGAAGCCTTCGGTCCGCACGGTGTTGGGCGCGCACAGGTGGCCGTGCTCGGCGGCGTAGGCCCGGGCATGGCGCAGCCCACGTGCGAACCCCCGGGCCGCGTCTTCGGTGCTGTCTGGGAGCGACGCAGGCTCGGGCTGTGTGGGTGTCTCGCCCCGGTCACTGCTGTCCGCCAGGAGCTGGGAAACCGGGGTGGGCCGGTGAGGCGGGGAGACGCGCCACATGCTCCGCGTCTTCGGTTTGTGCCCGGCTTGACTGCGGACGCAGGCGCGCACCCAGGCGTTCAGCGGCCCTGTCGTGACCGCAGCGAGGCGGTCGGCGATCCACGGCCGGCCAAGACGCCGGGCCAGTTCGCCGACGAGGCGGGGGACATCGGCGAGCGAGTGCGGTTGATGCCGGCCCGCCTCGTCGAGCAGCAGCTGCTGCACACCCGCATCGGCCAGGGCCGCGGCCAGCGTGACGGCTTCCGGATAGGTCACCGCATCCCGCGCCGCTACACGCCATGCGAAGCCGTTGCCGTGAGTCATCAGCCGCAGCCGGTCGGGCCAGAGGGTCTCTTCCGGCCAGGCCTCGTCCCACCACGACGCTGTAACCGCCTGCGCCACAGCGAACGCTTCGCCGGCGTGCGGGCTGCGCCGCAGCAGCCGTGCATGACGGCGCTGGGCCGCTGCGACCTGCGGCACATGCCGCACGTCCAGCTGGCCGGGGCCGGCCGTCGCTTCGTCGACGATGGGTGTTTCCAGCATCCAGCACCGGTGCTTGACGCATACCCGTGCGTGCGGCAGGAGGTAGCGGCGTGCTTCTTCCCGGTCCTGTGTGGCCCTCGCGGTGCAGGCCCGGCAGCCGGGGCCGGTCGGCGGGATCGTGGCTGCGGTGCGGACCCAGGCGGCTGGCCCGCTTCCCAGTCTGCTCGAAGGAACCTCCCGGTCCCAGGCGGGAAGGGCACGGCGCAAGTGTTCTTCGGGCATGCGGCAGAAGGCGGCGACCACTGTCCGGGCCTCGGTGTTGAAGACGACTTCGCCGTCGGGCCGCACGGTGAAGAGGTTGGGACGCCGTCCCACGTCCACGAGTGCGCCGATGAGTTCTTTGGCCGTGAGCCGGTAGCGGGAGGCGACTCGGCTCATGTAGGACAGCGTCGTCTCGCCGTGCAGCGGCGCTACCCGCACCGCGCCCAAAGCCTCTCTGTGTCCTGAGAGTTCGGGCTGGTCGCGCTGTGGTGGCTGCGCCTGCTGCGCGCTGGTGGTCTTCGTCACCGCTGCTCCGGCCTCCGTCAGGATCCCGCGTTGTGGCTGCGCGGGCGTGGGAGGCGTTTTCGGGGCGGGCGGGCTTGATGTTCGGCCCGGATGTCGAGCTGGATGCCGACCAGGAGCTTCTTGGTGATTTTTTCGCTGCCGTCGAGCAGGGAGGTCAGGGCGGCTTCGCGGATGAGGTGGGAGAGGCTGCCCATGACGCCGCCGGTGCGCTGGTGGAGGTAGTCGGCGTGCTGCGCCAGGGTGTGCGGGGTGTGGTGGCGAAGGCGCAGAGCTTCTTCCATGTCGGTGACCAGAGCGCGCCAGATCTCGCGTTGCTCGTCGGTGGCGCAGGGCAGCGCGGTGTTGCGGATCAGAGTGAAGCGGCCGGCGAGCTGGGCGCCGCGCGGCCCGGTCAGCAGGGGAGAGGCGTCGACGTCGACGCCGGCGTAGACGAAGGTGGCGGGGATGCGCTCGCCGAGGTGTTTCATCTGGTCGGAGGTTTCCGCGCCGGACCGGGTGCGGGTGTCGAGCAGGTGGACGTCGTCCACGAGGACCAGCTTCGTCTCCAGGAGGCACAGCAGGTGGCAGACGGCGTCGGTGATCTGTGCCTGGTTCATGCGGGCCGCGATGGGGATGCCGAGGAACCGGGCGAATTCGCTGACCAGCATCTTGGGTGTGGAGGCCGGTGGCACGGCCAGGAAGACCACGGGCAGGCGGTCCGTGCGATCGGGGTGCCTGCGCTGCTCGGCGAGTTCGAAGGTGCGGCCCATTTCCAGCAGGGTGGTGGTCTTGCCGGTGGTGGGCGGTCCGGAGACGATCAGGCCGCGGCGTGCGGTGCCCTGCTGGCGGCGGTTGAGGAGCATCAGGCGCCGCAGCGACAGGGAGATGCGTTCCATGGCCGGGGTGGTCAGCACCACGAACCGGGAGTGGTAGTCCAGCCGTTCCTCCAGCGACCAGTCCTCGTCGGCGGCCGGTTGGGGCTGCAGCGGGGGAGTGGCGACGAACTGCTGCCAGCCGTCTCGTGTGGTCGGCGGCGCGTACGCCGCGGCCCTCGCTCCGTCGTGAAGGGTGCTGTCGGCAGGGGCGTCTGTCACCACTGTGCTGCTTCCTGGTAGGCGTCATAGATCCGGGAGGGACGCGGAACTTTCGTTGAGGAGTCCGGCCGTTCGTCTCCGGCAGGCTCATCGGCGTCAGCGGGACTGGGCAGGTCGTCGTCCTCGTCCCAGCCGTCCTCGAACCCTGTCTCCCCTTGCTGATCCTCTTCTTCCAGCGGCGTGAAGGCACCCACCAGGCCGTAGGAGAGGGTCGGAGCCGCCACGGGGTCCGGGACCGCCTGCGGCACGGCCGGTCGGGCCAGGGACGCTGCGGCGCTGGCGCGCGCCGCCACCGTCTGCTCGCGGCGAGTCCCGGCACCGTTGCTCGCACGCCGCAGGAGGCGATCCAGGGCCTGGGCGAGCTGCCGCTCGTGCTCGACGCGGTCGCCGCGGCGTTCGACTGCGGCACGGACGTGCTGCCAGGTGAAGTCGGTGAAGGGCAGGCTGACACAGCCGCGGTGGATCCACGGCACCTCTTCCCACCCGGTGGGCAGCCGCACCCAGATCTGATTGGGGTCGTAGGGGTTGTGGTGCACCTCCCATCTGCCGTCCGGTGCACCCGATGGGTCCCCGCGGTGCGGATTGAGGACCTTGTGGTCGTAGGTGCGGTAGTCGAAGCGGATGCCGTAGTCGTTGATGGCCACCCGCTTGATGGGCATGAGCTCGATGTAGTCGTCCGCGCTCAGCGGCACCGGGATATAGCCGGTGACTCCCACGAGCGCGCCCCACATCTCGTTCGGCGACAAGGCGAGCTTCGGTGCCAGCGGATGGCGCAGCGACGCGTGCGGGCGGTGCTGCCAGTCGGTGACCAGCCACTCATCCAGCAGGTCCTGAACGTGCGCAAGCGTCCAGCACGCCTCGTCCTCAACGCGCGTGCCGCGCCGGGTGACATCCGAGCCGCTGTAGCCGGCCACGTACTGGGAGAACCGGTCCCCGATGGTGCGGAACGTCCGCTCGACATGGCCCTTGGCCGGGCCGTTGGCCGGCGGCGCCGGCTGAACGGACACCCCCAGGCTCTCGCACGCGGCAATGAAGGAATGGGAGACAAACACCGCACCTTGGTCGACCACCACCGTCTCCGGCATGATCACCGGCCGGGCCGCTGCTCCTTCCAGCCGCGCATCCAACGACACCAGCCGCTCATAGGGGATGACTGACCGGGACATCGCCAGCGCCGTCTCCCACCCCGGGCGCATCCGCATGGGCGTGACCATCTGCGCCAGCAGCACCGCAGCATCCACCGATCTTGTGCCCACCGGACGCACCACCGCGGCACAGATACTGCGCGTTGCCACGTCCAACGCGATCGATAACTCGACCGACCCCGTCACCCCGTCGGCGAGGACAACCAGCACATCCAGCGGCGTACTGTCCAGCATCACCAGCTCACCCGGCCGCAGTGTCACGGTCGGGGTGAAGTGATGATCTGCGGGTTTTTGTCGGCGGTGGTTCGGCATTGTGATGTCAGTGCGGTGGGGTGGTGGGTTTCTGCTGTTCAGTGGGTTGTCGTGGGCGACTTCTCTGCTGTCATGGATGCCGATCTGATGCTGACGTTTTTGGCGATGGCGCGGGTCAGTTGGTTGCCGGTTGGGATAGTGGGAAGGGTGTTGCCGCTGATCAGGGCCTGTGTGAGCAGCACCGGCCACTCCCGGTCCCAGCCCCGCCAGCTTGGCCTGAACCCACGCCACCAGAACATCCAGGGTGTCCACCAGTTCGCCCCGCTCCTGCAGGTACCCCTTGAACATCCCCTACTGCACCCGCTTGACCGCAGCTTCTCGCCCGGGCAGGCAGGTCGCACTTCACTCCGGTTTCCCCGCCAACCGGCGGGCCCGTTTCCGCTCGGCCCGGAACAGCGGCCTGAACTCCTTGAGGACGTCCTTCGTCCTGAACGCCACCTTGGCCGTGACGGTGATAGTGCGTGCCTCGCTCATACCGTCATCGTCCCGCCCCGGCTTGCAAACCAGCTCCAGCCTTGCCGTCCGGCGCCGCTGACGATGAGGGCGGGGAGTTTTTCCAGGAGAGCGGGGGCGGCCGCACCGAGGCCGAAGGCCCACCAGGGGGATATGGGGGCGGTGCAGGCGGCCGCGCAGGCCAGGCCGGCGCCGATGGTGATGCGCAGGACGGTGGTGATGCCGTAGGCCAGCGGGCCGGGGTCGGTGTCCTTCTCCTGATGCCATGGCAGGCGGCGGTGCTTCCGTACGGCGGTGATGTAGTCCAGCGCCTCGATCGCGAGGCCGCCGAACGCGCCCCATAAAGTCGGTTTCAGCCACTCCATGCACCGACGGTAGCGGCGGGTGCCGGCTCCAGGGAGCCGTTAGGCGTTTCCTGCTGCTCCTGTTATCGATGAAGTGTCCGTCGTCGAGGGGTCGGTCCGCCGTCGTAGACACCCCGGCGCAGCTGGGGCTGCTGCGATCCGGGAGCCAAGATCACGTGTCGAAGGGCAATGGGGTGGATGATGTCGCCTTCTACGGCAGTGGGTTCAGGTTGTAGCGGATTCCTGTTGCGGTGAGGCGGAGTTGTTCGCCGTCCTGGACTGTGATGAAGGGGAATAGTGGGCTGTCCGGGGCACGCTCTTTGAGCTGTGCGTGGATGACGGCGGCGCGTATGAGGCCGCGTGTCCAGATGGGGAGTGGGTAGGCCTGGCATTTGCGGTGGGCTGTGCTGTCGTGGACTTTGACGGTGGTCGCTGTTTCGTTGATGTCGATACCGCGGATGAGCGCGAGCCGGCTGATGTCTGCTCCGGTGACTGCGTGGATGGTCAGGGCTGTGGCGTGCAGCGGATACGCGACCGTGGTCAGCCGTGCGGCGAGGACGTCTGCTGGTGTGCGGTCATCTCCTTGCGCGGGCGGTGCGCCGGTCGTCGTGGGGACGAGTTCGGGTGCGCCGGGGCACCGGGCGCGTTTCGGACGGTCCGTCACCGTGCCGCCGGACGGCGCCGGGGAGGTGAGCCACTGCCCGTCGTCCTGGCTCGGGGCTGGTTCGATGGGCCTCTGTTGTCCGGCGTTTCGGGTGCCGGCCGGTGAGTGTCCTGTGCGGCCCAGGACGGTATGGGCCTGGGAGAGGGTGTCGATGATGTGATGCGGGATTCCTTCGAGGAGCGTTCTCAGGACGGGGGTGACCGGCCGGTGCCACAGGAGGGTGAGACGGATACCGCACCGTTCCCGCAGGGCGAGTAGTTGTCTCTGGCGGGCGTGTGTGAGGCGGTCGGTGCGGCAGACGATGAGGTGCCCAATATGGTGGGTGAGCATCCAGGTGGCGACCGCATCCCAGGCGGGGCGCTGGGAATCGGCCCACGTCCCGAATGTTTCTCCGCCTGCGGGGAGGCGTTTGCCCAGGGCGTAGAGCAGGTCGTGGGCGAGGGCGGCGGGTGCGCCGTTGGCGGGGCTGGGGTCGATGGTCAGACGTCCCATAGCCAGGTCGTGTGCGGTATGCGCGGCAACTGTCCAAGTAGGGTGGTCGTCCTTGTCGACGAGGACAGTAACCGCTGGGAGGCCGCCGACGGGCACTACATGCCGCCGATCTTGCTGTAGACCCAGCGCACGAGGTCTTCGTCAACCTGCTTCAGGTTCAGTTTTTTCATGCCGGCCAGGATGTGGGTGGTGATGTTGGCCCAGTTGCGGAAGCTGCCGTGTGCGGCCTGTTTGTCGATCGCGTCGATCAACACGGTGTCCACGTCCGCCCAGACGGGGTGGAAGGCGGGGATCGTCTCCCTCACTTCGTCCTTGGACATGCGGGTGAACTCCTGCCAGATGAAGATCCGTGAGGCCAGCATCGGTTCGCGGCGCAGGACCTTGTAGCAGCCGTCACCCCCGGCGAAGATCACGGCAATGTTGGTGCGTTTGTCGTCCCACAGGTGGCGCCAGAACTCGAACCCGGTCTTCTTCATCCACTGCGCCTCGTCACAGACCAGGACCCGGAACTCCTCGGCGAGCGCTTCCTTGAGGAGGGTGTCGAACTCGATCGGGCGGGCCGGCGGCTCACCCGGCAGCCCCAGCGCCTGGAAGAGCCCATGGCGGATGTCGCGCGGGGTCGGTCCGGCACGCAGCTCCAGACGGTGGGTGATGTCCGGGGCGAGGTGACGCAGCGCGGAGTTCACCGACATCGTCTTGCCGGATCCGGCCGGCCCGTAGACGCACATCATGGCCTTGGCCTCGATAACTGCCTCGATGTTGTCCCGGGTGGTCAGCAGCGTGTCAGTGCCGACCAACTGGGCCTGCTCCAGGCCCAGGAAGTGGTCTTCGCTCTCGTCGGGCAGCAGCCCGTAATCCAGCTCAGCGATCATCAGCTCGGTCCTCATCGGGAGTAGGTGTGCGCGGGGGCCTGGGGCGGACCCAGGTATCGGGTGCGGGGCCGTGCGGAACCAAGTCGGGGCGGGCCAGCGCACGGCGATCCGTCTGCGCCGCCGCTCCCAGTTCCTCTTCTGCCTGCGCGGAGGTCGAAGAGGTGAGAGGACGGGGCGGGGCTGCCGTGGTTGAGGCTTCGAAGCGCCGACGGCGCAGTTTCTCGGCCGCCTTCAGGTCGGCCTTGAGCCGGCGGGCGGCCGCGGTCCGGGCGGCCTGGACGGAGCGGATCTGCTCCCGGCTCGCGGCGGTGGCCAGGAACGCCGACCCGAGGTGGTCACCGGTCGCAGCGTCGAAGACTTCGATGGTGTCGTCGTGATGGGGAAGGTGCCGTACCGAGACCTTGGTGCCGGTACGGCCGTTCATCCAAGGGGCGAGATAGTCACGCCGTCGCCACCGCACCCCGGACGTGCTGATCGTGTACGTGCGGCCGTCGTCCTCCAGGGCGAATGTCGCCAGTTGCCCGGCCAGCACGTCCGTGAGCGGTGTCGCGTCGGCCTGCCACGCCTGAAGCGGAGTCCTGCCGTTCAGCGCGGACGGGCGGTGATGGGTGTTCCACCAGGTCACCCAGTCCAGCAGCAGCCCCACGAACGCCTCATACGTCAGGGGTGGGGCGTCGGGGTCGGCGAGCCGGCCGCCGGTGAGTTTCTGACGGCCGGTGTAGCGGGGGAGGGAGACGAGGAACATCTCCTCCACCGCGTCGTTCAGCGCCTCGATGGTGCCCTTCAGATGCGGGGTGTAGGCGGGCAGGTCGGTGACGGGGACGGCGAGCGCGCCCATCGCCGCGGTGACCGTCGCGCACAGGAACTCCTTGCCGCGGTCCACCCGGATCTGACCGGGCAGCCCGCCCACGGGACCGAACGGTTCGCTGCGGGTGATCGCGATCCGCAGCGACGCCAGCACCGCGTCCCGGCTCGGCGCGTGCGCGGTGACCGCGACTCCGGTGATCGCCTTGGTGGCGCAGTCGATGAACCAGGTCACCCACGGAGTGGCCAGCTCACCCTCCACATCGACTTCGACGGGCACGTGCTTGTGGTCGCCTTCCCATACCGCGTTGCGGTGCGTGGCCGGCCGCTGCCCGAACACGTCGTGCGCCCGCCGCGCGGCTTCCCCGCTCCTCAGCCCGGCCCGCTCACCGCGGGTCAGGTCCCGGCGGATCGCCCGGTGTAACGTGGAGAGCGACGGCACCGCGGGCGCGTCTGGATCGTCGGCTGCCCGCTGCACCAGCTCGGCGTGGACCCGGGAGGCGTTCCCGCCCCACAGCGCCAGCAGCCGCCTCACTTCCGCGGTGACCGTGAAATGGGACGACTCCACCCGGGCGAGGCGATGATCCTCCCGTGCTGCGGCCAGCCACCGCCACACCGTCCGTTCCGACTTCCCCAACGCCTGTGCCACCAGGCGCACATGCGCGGCGGTCAGCTCTCCACGCCCGTCGAGGTCCAGCAGCCGGGGCATCGCCGCCGCCCGCCCCGACGCCGGCGGGAACACAGCCACCGGATCGCTTTCGCGATCGCCATCACGCCCTCCCTGCATTACGGCCTCTTCCCACGGGAACCGGACGGCATGAACTGTCGCCCCGGTCCCAGGTATCCCAGCGCTTCGGTATCCAACTGACCGGAATCGGCATACGACTGACAGCAACCGTCGCCATCGGGTACAGCTGCGTCCGCGTGCGAAGCTGCACGGCACTCGCCCGGCCTTCGACCGGAGGGGCAGAGCCGAGAAGGCGACTTCACCCGGGCGGCTTCCTGCGGACTCTGACCGCCAAGGGCTTGGAGGGTGCCTCCTATGAGCTGTGGCGCCCGGTGACAGAAGGGGATTTTCTCCACCGCCCGCGGCGCAGGCTCCAGCGGCGCCTCCTACCCCATGGCCGTTAACGAAGCCGTCATCGCGGTGCTGCGCCCCAAGCCGAACCTCGCCAAGCTCACGGACGATCAGGCCGGAGTTCAGGGCGGGCATGCCCGGGAAGGGGAGCGGGACGTCGGCGGTCCGCGCCGGGCTTGGGGAGGCGTACACCCTGGCTGACGTGATGCCCGGTACCGTCTCGGCGCCGGGCATCACGTTGCTCTCGGGGTGTCCGTGACTACGAGCGCGCGATCTTCTCCTGGACGGTGAAGACGAAGCCGGTGGTGACGATGAACGCGCTGGCGCTGGAGCCGATGGTAATGAGCGGCGTTGCGTTGAGGTTGCCGACGACGAGGTACGTGATGAGTGACGCGATGATGCCGGTCATGACGGCAAGCGCGATCTTCAGGTACTTGATCTTGGTGGTGGCTCGCGCCAAGTCCTGGGTGAGCGCTTGGTTCTCGGTCCGGAGTTGGGCTGGGGTGGTCATATTCGGTGATCCTCTGGGGGACGATGTCGCAACGCCTAGTGGTACGAGGTGCGGGTGCCATCGAACGGCGGCTGGTTCCGGCTGCGAGATTCTTGTCCCTTGCGACGCAGGCCGGGCCCGCCGTGTGAGCGGCGGGCCCGGCCTTTCCCCGAATCACTTGGTCGTGGTGCTAGCCCCACCGCGACCGTGGTTCATAATTTTCTGCTGCTTAGTAGCTCCTTCGTGTGTGATCAGCGCTGACAGTTTCTCAGACAGAGAGTCGTCTGCGATTTACGACGCCTATTCAGTGGCGACCTTTGTGCTCGGCCGTAGGTGAGTGCCGCGCTGCGTCGCGGTGGCGTGCCGAACAGGGGTGCAGTACCACACCGGTGAGCCGGTGAGGAGGTTGTCGACGGCTCGGTACGTACGGATCCATAGCACTGACAGCACTGTCAGGATCGCGTGGATGATTCGTTCGAAGGTCATGTCCATCCTTCTGGTCGGGTTTCGATCGGAAGAGGCGGCTTGCCAGCAATAGCTCTTCCCCCCGGTCTACGGGTTGGGGTGCCGGCATGAGGGAGTGCCGGCACCCCAACCGTAGGCCAGAGGCAGAAGCTAGTCGTCTGTGCTTAGTCGCTGCAGTACGGCCGGGGTGCGGAGCCTTCGGTTGGCTGCCCTGATCACCTGGCGCACCGCGCCCGCACTCGCGGCACCCACCAGCTCGGCGATGCTGCGCGAGTCGAGCCCGTAGTAGTGCTTGAGGATGTAGACCTTGTGCTGGTGCACGGTCAGTTCCTCGCGCAGGACTTTCTGAACCCTTACGAGGTCCACGTCGCGGTCGAAGTCGATCACGATGCCGGACCGGTCGAACTGCTGCAGGTCTTCGCCAACCAAGGCCTCGGCCTGACGGGCGAGCCGGCGGAGCATGTCGGTCGTCGCGCTCGCGCAGATGGTCACCATGTAGGCGTCCAAGTTGTCGATCACGGCTCCCGAGTTCAGGCGCTTGAGCATGCGCAGGAGGGCGTCCTGCCAGACATCGTCCACGTGGCCGCGTGCGATGCGCTTTTCGATCAGCCGCTTGAAGAACTTTTCACGGTCCTTCAAGTGCCTGATCTTTTCTTCGATTGAGCGGTCCCTACTGGGACCACCGGACGACTGCCTCATACGGCCGTGCTCCGATCATGAGTGAGTACCTCCCCAGCCGTCCTGGGGACACTTGGTAAGCCCCCAGGCCCTCGCCGCCTGGTTCTTGTGAACCAGGACGCTCAGCGGCCCACAAACGTGAGGCCGTACGACGACTTCTTCGACGCGGATACTTCGTCCACGGAAACGCCGCAGCTCAAGGCTTCGTGGAAAGGCCGGAGTAGAGAGGCGTCGGAGAGCATCGGACCAGGGCAGTGCGGCAAGCCCCGTGTCCGCAACGTCGTGAGACGGGCGCACAAAAGCCGCTCGGAACCCCGCGCGGCAGCGGCCGACGGGGCCCGCAAGGACGCCATGGTCTACGCGGCCGCCGCGCCGCGCAGACCGCGCTGGCCCGGATCACCGCCCGCGTCGGCAACGAGGATGTCGGCCCGGAGCTGAGGTGTTCGGTGATGATGCAGGTCGGTTGATGACCGGTCAGTACGGCCGCTCGGTCGTCCAGACGCCACAAGGGGGAGCCGTCCGAGCAGATAGCCGGCCGCGAGCGCGACGGCTGCGGTGACGACGCCCATCACGTCCATCGCATGCCGATGGTGGATAGCTGCTCCACAGATGGTCTGCGGGTTTTTGTCGGTGGTGCTTCGGCATGGTGTTGTCAGTTCGTTGGGTACTGGGTTTTGCTGTTCAGCCGGTTGTAGTGGGTGTTTCGGATGGTGACATGAATGCCGATCTGGGGCTGAAACTTCTGGCGATGCAGTCAGTTGGTTGCCGGTCGGTAGGTCAGGTTGAGCGACCAGCCGCAGCTGATAGCCACGGTCCGCGCGTTGACGTCCAGGTTGCCAAGATTCGGCGGGTCTCGGCCGCAGCCGCGGGATGACTGGCGATGACAGGGGCGGCGGAGTCGGCTGTTGTAGCCGGCTCGGGCCCGGTTGTTCGCGAGCGCATCCTTTCGGGTTAATCAGCTCGGTAAGGCGTACTGCCTGGTTCTGTTCCTGGCAGCGTCCGGTCCGGACTTGTCGATCGGTAGAGGGCACGGCATGAAGCGAACGCTCAACGAACGGCAGCTGGCGGTGCTGGAGTGGGTAAGCAAGGGCTGTCCCGAGGGGGCCTCGGCTTCCACGGCCTACAAGACGAGCTGTCATGCCCTGCAAAATCGTGGGCTGGTCACGGTAGCCAGGCGCGGCGGAGTGTGGAATGCGGTGCTGACTGACGTAGGGCGCCATTACCTGGCGCATGGCACCTTCCCGGCACCGAAACCGCTGACACGAGTCCTTCCTGTCCCCCGGCTGCCCCGACTTTCCGCGTCGGCTTCGGCACCAGGTGTTCCGCAGCAGCCGCGTAAGACCTACACCGAGCAGCTCCTGGAGGAGCTGGAGGCAGCCGAAGGCAGGATTCTGAAGTCAGGCACCGACGCCGACGCGTGGTACAACCGCGCCGCCTCGGCGAGCAGATCCGGACGGATCCCGAAGACCAAGGAACTGCATTGGTGGCGGTGCCGTGAGGGCGTCGAGATCAAGCTCGTCGACATTCCCGCGTGGCGCCTGGCCGTCCTGGAGCCGGTGGCTGTGCCGTCACGGCTGACCAAACCGCACGCTGTCGTCCGGACAATGCAGAAGGCGGCTCAACCGTTCGGGCTGACACGGTCCGTCCAGCAACGCGCTCTACGGATCGTGCACGCGCTCCTCACCGCCGCCGAACGCAACGGTCATATCTGTGCCGCCGGAACCGTGGATGCGGCACCGCGGCACAACCGCCGCCTTCCGCACGATCCGCACTTCACGATCACAGCTCAGGGGCAGACGGTCGAATTCCGGGTTCTGCAGGAGAAGGACCGCAGCGAGCACATTCCGACGGACAAGGAGCTTGCGGAAGCCAAGAAGTACTCCTGGGTCAGGATTCCTCGGTACGACTACACACCCTCCGAACGGCTGCGCTTCACTCTGAGCGGAGGCCAATCACATCATGCGTCCGAGTGGGCCGACAGCACCGATCGCCCCTTGGAAGAACAGCTCGCAGAGATCGTCCACGAGATCGGACTGCGCGGTGAGGCGGCCGAGCGTAAGCGCCTGGCCGAGCTTGAGGAGGCGCGGAAGAAACGCTTGCGCTGGGAAGCTGCGATGGCCGAGGCCCGTGACCAGTACGCCGAGAAGTACCGCGTCAGGCAACTGGAATCCCAGGAGGCTGCTTGGCGTCGTGCGACGCACCTGGGCGAGTATCTGGAGGCGGCCCGTGCGCACGTGGCCACGCTTCCACCCGGGTCGGAGAAGGCGGCGGCTGAGGAGTGGATGGAGTGGGCCACGGGACACGTGGCGCGCGCCCATGCGGTGGTTCAACAGTTTCGACTTCCCGACATCCCGGAACCTCGCGGCGAGGATCTCAAGCCATTCCTCCGGGGCTGGAGCCCCTACGGCGCCTACTGACTCCGATTGATATCGCCTGGCAGTTCATTCCGAGGCGGCCCCTGGATTCACGCGTGAGCCTGACTCATCATCATGAGATGACTGAGCGGATGGACCTGCTGCGGTTGCGGAGCCTGATCGAGGGTGTGCTCGTCACGCTCTACCAGAAATACCGTCATCAAGATCTACCGGAGCTGTGTGAGCGCCTCGGTCTCCCCTCGCCTCCTCTGAACGATGACACGACCAAGCACGGGCGCTTGACGGCGAGTTTGCGGGCCTGCCCAGACGAGCAGCTGCCCCACGTCGCTCAGGCAGTTCTCGACACTGAACCACTCCCGTTCATCGAGCTGAGGGATCTGCAGGATGCCGTGTGGAGCGGGCGCGGCCACGTGGAGATTCCTGGCCGCACGCGTCGCGAGCTGGCTAAAGAGTTCGACGTCACCGACCACCGGGGCTACCCGGAACGGTTCCTTGCCCTGCTGGGGCGGCTGTGGGATCTCGGCGACGAGTTGAACGTATGGGGGCCTCACCTTGGGACCCTGCGCGATGACATTCAGCGACATGTGATCCGGTTCCCAGACGACTGGTCGACCGAGTATCTCTTCGAGCAATTAAGGGCCTTCGAAGCCCCACACCCTCGCTTCGGACGCTTCCTCGAGGGCCTTGCCTCCTCAGCCGTTCTTCCTAACGAGCAGGCACAGCGCCGCTTTGTCGAGTTCGCCAACCGTCATCTTCAGCCCGTGGGGGCGCAGTTGCGCCAAGAGGGCGAGGTGGACGGTTACCCCCAGTTCCATCTGGTCCAGCTCGGGCGGGGTACGGCCCGCCGGCCACGGAACCTCATCTTCGCCACCCTGGGCAAGCCGGACATCCGCTTCACCAGCGCCCTGGACAACGACATCGAGATCGCAGAGCGCAAGGACGAGATCTTGGTCTACAACCGCCCGGTGGGAAAGGACGGCCTGCTCTGGAGCGACCTGCTGTCCTGGTGGCAGGAGATCCGCGAGGCCGATGATGCAGAGGAGGCGGCCCAGGCTCTTTACAGCCGCATGGAGGATTCCTTACCCCGCCGATCCGAGGGGCAGAAGAACCTCTTCTGGCTCTACCACCACATTTACAAGAGCCAGCTCCGCGATGTGCCCGCTCTCCTGCCGGAGATATGGGTGCACTGGGACCCCAAGACCATCCGTGAGCGCGGCGAGCTCGCCCAGCAGAACCTCCGGATGGACTTTCTCATGCTGCTGTCCGGGAACCGGCGCGTCGTTCTGGAAGTCGACGGCATGCAGCACTACACACGCGATGCAGGATCCAAGCCCGACAGCGCCAAGTATGCAGCGACCATGGCCGGCGACCGCGACCTGAAATTTCGCGGATACGAGGTGTTCCGGTTCGGCCACGACGAACTACGCGACCGTGATCGAGCCCGGCCTGTGGTTGCTGACTTCTTCCGTGCACTCCTGAACCGTTTACCTGATAGCTCTTCGTAGCGCTCCGCTATCAGGACCAGGTTCACGGCAGGAGCACGGGGCCCCGAGTGGTGAGGCCCAGGACCTGGCTGGGTACTTGGCCTGACCGTCGTCAGATGCAACGACCGGCCGTGACCGGTGTCACGCCCATTCCATGCCCAGCTCTGCGAGCGCTGCCCGCTGCTTTGGTGCTGTTCTTGGCAGTTACGGGACGTAGCTCCGTGACACGATCAGCGGCATGGACGCTTCCCGGAACCCGAGTACCTTCGCAAGACGAGCGAAGCCGTGGCCGAGTTCAAAGACGCCTTCAAGGCGTTCATGGAGCTCCACACGGAGACAAAGGATGTCGGCTTCGGGCGCGGCCTCCTGCCTGCTGCGGTTGGCCGGGATGGCGTGTCGCGCGAAGAGCTCCAAGCCGCCACAGACCGGGTGGCACGCGCAGCCGGCCGCGCGTCGGCGGCCCCCGGCCTGACCCGGATGTACATAGGCGTCACCGGCTTCCCTGAGCCAGTGGACCCGATCTCGGCTTGGAGGACCGTCACTACGCCGAAGCCGCTGCTCGAACCGGGCGACGTGCTGGACTCGGTGGAGCAAATCCTGGGCCGTCTGGAGGCGCTGACGGACAAGGCGGAGGCTGAGCTCCCTCCGACCACCGGAGTGGAGGCGATGCACCCGACGATCTGGGGAGCCGCCCGGAAGCTTTGGCTGGACGGCCACTTTTGTCTCGCCGTCCAAAGCGCCGCCGAGACCCTCACCTCCCAGGTAAAGACCCGCACCGGGTTGGCCAACATGGACGCCACCAACGTCTACGAGAAGGTCTTCACCGCCAAGAGCCCGATGCTGACGTGGCCCGGGGACCCGAGCGACCGCACGGTCAGCTCTATGCAGAACGGCTTGTCCAAGTACGCGCCTGGACTCAACATGACTGTCCGCAATACGGCCACCCACGCGGCCGCCGACGAGATGACCGCCCAGCAGGCACTGGAACGCCTCGCGGCCTTGAGCCTTCTCGCGCACTGGATCGACGAGTGCGAGGGACCGATCTGACCTACGTGGATCTGGCGAGTTGGTGGGGGAATGGATAACTGTCGGCGCGAGCCAGCCTGCTCGGCGTAGCCTGTTTGGTTATGAATACTTCTGATAGTAGGCAGGAGGATGTCTCCTATTTTGTACCGCTTTTTGAGGCCGCTGGAGAGTATCGGGGCGAGAACCATTTCAGGCTGCTCCCCGAACCTGCGGCGCGCAGCAGCTTGGTGGCAGACGACGAGCCGCTCAAGTCGTGGGGCTCCGCCAAGTTCGTCCAGTCCTCCTTCTCCGCCGGGCTGATGCACGTCGAAGCACTGACGAAACTGGTGAGAGTTGCAGGGCAGATCGATCCGATGAGCCCCTGGACGCTGCTGCGTGGCGCTCTTGAGAACTTTGCCACGGCCGTGTGGCTGCTCGATGGCAAGGACCGAGACGAGCGTCGGCACCGTGCACTCACCTTGTGGGCCGAAGACTTCCGCAACCGACACCAGCATGAGACCGACGTTCAGCACGTCGTCACAGGCCCCAAGGAGAAGACCGGCGCCCAGCGGCAGGATGAGGTCAAAGACCTTGCCGACAGGCTGGGTCTCCCCGGACTGCGCAGGCCGGGCGCCGGAGACATCATCTTCAGCGCGGCCACCACCGCCGGGCTCGATCCAAAACTGACGCGGGCGTTGTGGCGCGTGGGTTCCGGCTTCGCCCATGGCCGCTTCTGGCCCATACTTCGTGCTTCGGAGGTCCGCGGGCTGGCGCGAGGGTCGAACGGCGGCTACCTGCTCAACTTCGTAGTCGACGACGACCAACTCAAGAGCATGGCCGATGCCTGCCAAAAACTTCTCGAGCACACCGCTAAGCGATACGTGGCCCGCAGCAGGGCGTCAGTGCGTGTTTCTGATCCCCGGTTCTGAGTAGCCTTGGGTTCTACGCTGGCCTGGTGTCCAAGGGCGCCGGGCGGGCCGGGGAGAGGAATTGTCGGGCATGTGGCGAACGGCTGAGGCTGGGGGCCCGGCCTGACGCCTCGTTCTGTTCCTCGGCGTGTCGTGCCAGGCAGTGGCGTACGGACCGGCGGTTGCGCAAGCGTCTGGCGGCCGTGCGGGACGGTGCGGGCGAGGTCGAGTGTCCCGAGTGCGGGGCCCGATGGATCGCCGGCGTCGACCGAAGGTCGACGGCCTTGTACTGCGGCACGCGGTGCAAGGTGAGGGCTTGGAGGCGCCGGAAGGAAACGTTCGGCGAACGGTCACAGTGACCGCATCGCGAACGCATCCTGAGTCCAACTTCGGTCACCAAGCGGTCATTTGCGGCCGTTCGTTGTGATCAGTGGATTTCCGGTCTGACTCTCGGTGATGAGCGGGTCGTGTCCACGTCACGGACTTCAGCTCCGTGCCCCGGCCCCCATGGGTGGTGAACGCCATGCCTGAGGAGATAGACAAGGTCGGAAACGTCAGCCAGCAGCGCTACGAGCAGATCGTGGCCGAGCTGCGGGAAGTGGTCGAGCAGCAGACCCAGGGCCAGTTCACGATCGGGGACCGCGCTCTGGAAATCGAGCCGATGCGTGTTCCCGACGACGGCCGGGAAGCCTTGCCGGGACGGGACCTGTTCACCGTCCGCCAGGCCCTGACCCGGCTCGCCGAGGACATCGGGCTGAAGCGCACGACGGTGGAGAACGCGCGATGGACGGCGTCGCGGTGGCCGAAGGAACACCGCCAGGCCGGGGCGTCGTTCACGGTCCACCGGGTCCTGGGCAGCATTCCTGACGAGGAAGAACGGTACGCCGCGATCAAACAGCCGCCCGAGGGCAAGAAGCGGTGGACGGTTGACGACGCCAACCGGCAGGTCGGGCGGCAGGTGGAGCACCCCATCTCGCCACAGGAGAAGGTCACCGCGATCCACACCCTGGCCCAGGACGAAGAGGTCGCCGCGACGGTGACCACCGATTTCCTGCGGCGGCCGGCGGTCGCTGCCCAGGTCAAGACCGAGGACAGGGTCCGGGTGGTGGAGGAGTTCACCCGGGATGACAACGTGGCCGCCCAGGTCACCGCCGGACTGCTGCGGCGCCCGGACGTGGCATTCAAGGCGATGAGCGATGACACCGCCCGACACCAGGTCAACTATGCCCAGGTCGAGCGGGGCCGACAGGCCCGCGAACACTTCGAGGACACCAGCCCGGTCGCGCCGACGGTTCGCCACATCGACCGGACAACTGAGTTCTTGGACCTGGTCACCGCCTGCCATTCCTTCGTGGCCGCAGCCGGCCGAGCGGTCCCGGGCCTGCGGGATTGCACGCTGGGCGGGGATGAACGCACGATCGTGCACGAGAACGTGGCCAAGGTCCGCGCGACGCTGGACTGGATCGAGACCGCAGTCGACACGGGCAAGGTCGACATGGACAGCGAGCTGGCCCGCATGCTGAAGGGCGAGTAGACATGCCCCGCGCCTCACGGCGACGGGGCGAAGCCGCTCGGCGACATGCCGACACCCTCAGGTTCGTGCTGTTCGAAGCCAGGCCCGCAGGGCTGCTGTTCCCTCAGCTGGTACGCGCCAGCGGACTGTCCACGAGCCAGGTCAGGGCCGGTTTTGCCTGCCTGCGCGACATCATCGCGGAGAACGGTTGGCCACCTCTGATCTGGACCAGAGCGGACGGTTACTTGCTCGGCGCCGAGCAGGCCGCGCTTCAGGCATACGAACGGGCCGTGCTCACCGAGTTCCGCCGGTTCCTCACTGGCACGGTCGCCCCGCACGCCGCCGCCCACCCGGGCGACAAGTGGGTCAAGCACATCATCGCCCAGCTCAACTCCATCGAATCGACCCTCGATCTCGTCGTCTCTTCCTGACCACCGGTGGGGGGGGGGGGGGGCGCGGCCCCCCGCCCCCCCCCCCCCCCCCCCCCCCCCCCCCCCCCCCCCCCCCCACCCCGACATCCGACCGGAGGGAATCCGTCGTTATGCGCCAGCGCCGATATCCCTCCGACACCACTGACGCCGAATGGGCCCTGATCGAACCGCTGTTACCCGTCCCGGCCTGCGAAACCACGGTCGGCGGCCGCCCGGAGAAGCACCCGCGGCGCGAGATCGTGGACGCGATCCGCTATGTCGTGGATGCCGGCTGCAAATGGCGGGCTCTACCTGCGGATTTCCCGCCCTGGCGCACTGTTTGGGGCTTCATGGCCCGCTGGGCTGCCGCCGGCGTGATCGGCCAGATCCGCGACCACCTGGCCGGACGGATCCGCCGCGACATGGGCAAAGGTCCCCGGGCGGTGGCCACCGTGATCGACTCCCAGTCGGTGAAGGCCGCCGAGACCGTCGGCAAGGACTCCCGCGGCTACGACGCGGCGAAAAAGATCAATGGCCGCAAGCGCCACCTGGTGGTGGACACCCGCGGCCTGCCGCTGCTGGTCATGGTCACCCCAGCCGACATGACCGACCGCGACGCGGCCAAGGAAGTCCTCTTCCGCCTCCGCCTGATGCACCCCGAGATCACGATCGTGTGGGCTGACTCCGCCTACGCCGGAAAGCTCGTCGACTGGGCGAAACGGCATCTCAACCTCACGATCAAGCCGGTCAGCCGTCCCAAGGACGCGTCCGGCTTCGTCGTGCTGCCCCGCCGGTGGGTCGTCGAACGCAGCCTTGCGTGGACGATGCACGCCCGCCGCCACGCGAGGGACTACGAACGGCTCATCCAGCACTCCGAGACGCTGATCACCTGGGCCGCCATCACCCTCATGACCAGGCGTCTCGCCCGGAAAGGCGCCACCCCCAGCTGGCCGAGGAAACCAGCGCCAGCCGGCCCCTGACAGCGCTTCTGCTACTCGGTGCCCGACTCGAGGTCCGGCAAGGCCAGAAGGCCGCCGGACGACGGTGAAATAGGGGCTGGTCGAACCTACGAGGGGAGGAGGCCCGTGAAGACGGTCTGGAAGTACTCACTCTGGGCGAAGTGCTCCAGATAGCGGGGGTCGCTCACCTCGAGGGTGAAGTCGGCGGACGACCCCTCGCCGTCCTTCACCTCAGTGGAGTCGTCCTCGCGGATATTCCAGGAGACGATGATCTCAGTAGCACGACGGGCGAACTCGTCCGGCTGAGGAGTCAGTTGAATGTAATGGGTGCCGTTCGAGAAGCGCCGCCCGCGCTCGGGGTGGAGCTGGCCTTGGTAAAACTCCTCCGCCTTGACACGAGGTATGCGCACCTGGGTGGAGCTCTCCTCCAGCAAATAGCCCTCCTCGTCAACACGCACCCATGGGCCGCTGTCCAGCTCGAAAAGCTCCTTGAACTCGGCCTCCGTCGCTGCGGAGACTGCCCCCGGGCGGGCGAAGCCGAAGTCGCAAAGCTCCTCCCAGCCGGACATGATGAGTTGGAGCCCGAACACGGGCCCCTGGGAGAACCCGTAGTTGTCAGGGTCCCGGTACGTCACGCTGCCGGTGAGGACGTTGCCGCGCCGCGGTTCTGTGAAGACATCAAAGACATAGGTCATGGGCTCGGAGCCTAGTGATCAGGACTGACATCTGCCCAAATGCGGCTGAAGAGTCAGACCAGCGGCTCAACTGCCTCGCGCACAGCATGTCGGGGACAGCCCCGTCATCTGCTCGTGTTTCCCCCTCGTCGGCGCCCGTTCGGTCAGATGACCAGGGCAGCCCAGGATCAGAAACACGCACTCATAGTCCCGCTGCCTGCTCTCATGCCCAGCCCACTCCCAGCGTCCGTAGCGCGTCCAGTTGCTCCTGGGTGAGTTTGTCGCGTCTGGCCTTGGTGTTGGAGGTCCATACGCCGAGTTTCACGGTCACCGGTTCCGTTTCGCCGTCGAGCACGGTCTCTTCGCTGTGTCCGCGTGGCACCGGCCGCTGTCCTTCCCGCTCGACCCACTGCGTGAGGGCTGCCAGGCCGCGTTGGAACGCCTGCTGCGCCTTGGCCGGGCCCTTCGTCGCACGAGCGGCTGCCAGGGCGGGAGACGGGACCTGGGCGGGCTGAACGCCCAGGTTCGACAGCCGTTCTTGCTGCTCGGGCAGGAGCTGCGCCCAGGTGCCCGGCTGCTTCTGGCGCTGGAGCCATTTGCCCACGTCGTCGCCCTCGTAGACGACGCCCGGGGCGATGTAGGGCAGGACGCCGTCGGCGTCGACCAGGTCGGCGAGGACGCGGTAGTGCCGTTGCCAGTCCAGCGGCCACGGGCAGTCCCAGTCCGGGTCGATCGCGGTGAGCTGCTGTGCGCGTTTTGCCGCCCGCTCCTGGTCCTTCCCGAGGCCGCCCTTGCGCCGGAGGTTGGCGAGGTGCTGTCCGATTGGCATCATCGCCTCGCCTTCGCCCCACATGGCGTCCTGCCGGGGCGCGAGGTGCCCGGTGACCCGCCGGTGCGAGCGCAGCGCGGCGAGCTTGTTCTCCCACGCTTCCTCGCCCGGCTCCCAGACCATCCCGGCCTCCGGCAAGTCGAGCAGGGTTTTGCGTCGTTCCTCAAGCTCACCGGCCCGCAGGGCCTTCCGCTGCTGGTGGACCCACCTGCCAAGCGGGAACTCCTTCGTGACTCCCACCTGGACCTCGACGTCGTAGGGAACGGCGTGGACGCCGGTGATCTGGTTCTCCTTTCGCCACCGGACGAGGGCCTGGTAGCCCTGCAGCCACACCAGCGACTCGGGCCGGTAGACCCGTGTCCGGAGGAACGCCGCGATCGTCGCCGCGTCGCGCGGGCTGGAGAAGTGCAGCAGGGCCGCTTCGGCGGCGGCCTGGGTGTCGTCGTCCTCCTGGTCCCCGCGGTCGCCCACGCTGCCGGTCCCCACGATCTGCCCGTCCTCATCGCGCTGGACGTGGATCTTGCGCTTGCCGCTGGTGAGCGCGCGGGAGGCGAGTTGCTCGACCAGATGCTCGTCATGCGAGCGCAGGCCCTGGAGGACGGCTACGAGGGGGCGGAAGCTGGCGCTGGCGACCATGTCGGTGGGGTCCTCGTTGGGCTCCAGGAACACCGGCACGATGATCCGCGCGACCTTGGTGGAGCCGTCCTTGTTGAGGCGGAGCGCGCGGCCGATGTTCTGCACGATCTCGACCTGGGAGCCGCGGGTGTCGGCGAAGCAGATCGAGTCGACTCCCCGCTCGCCGGTGATGTCGACGCCTTCACCGAGCACGCGAACGCTGGCGAGAAAGGCGCGGTGGACCCGGCGCCCGGCGGCGTCGGTGCCGCCTGCGAACTGGCGCAGGGCCTCGCGGCGTTCGGATACGAGGTGGTCGCCGCACAGCCAGGCGGACCACACGCGGTCCGGGGGTACGTGGCGGCCGGCCTCGAGTTCGTAGAGCTCCGCGTCGATGGAGGACTTCGGCAGTTTGTCGGCGGCGGCCAGGTCGGCGTCGGAGGCGTCGTTCAGGTACAGCTCGGCAGCGGTCTCGGGCAGCTTGTCCGCGAACGCGGCGGCCTCCTCCACCTTCTGGTGGAACGTCATGACGGTGCGGAGGTTGTACGCGGCGGCGTGCTCCAGGAGCGCCGTCTGCAACAGGGCCAGGCGCCGGCCCCGCCGCGCCTCCTCCGACTCCCCGAGGACCGGCGAGGGGTCGCGGATTTCGAGCACGTCGATCTCGAAACCGGCGAGGATTTCGCGCTCGATCGCCTCGCTCAGACCCAGCTCCGCGAGCCACGCGCCGTAGGTTCCGTCCGGGTCATCGGCCATGGTCGCGATCTCCGCCTCCTGGCCGTCCGCGCCCTTCTGCGGGCGGGCCGCGGCGAGGATGCGGGGCGTGGCCGTGAGGTAGAGCCGGAAGTCCGCCGGGATCCGCTGGTTGTCGTGGATCGCGGCCCACGGACGGCCAAGATCACCAGCGGTTCCGTGGGCCTCATCCACGATCGCGAGGTCGAAGCCGTCCATGCGCTGCCCGTACAGCCGCTCTCCGCCCGCCAGAGCGGCCTCCAGCGGCCCGCGAACCTTCCGCTGCTCCACGGGTGCGTCGATGTCCTCGCGGTCCACGAGAGAGGCGTACGTGGCGAACACGATGACCGGCCCGTGCCCGGCCCACAGCGCGAGCTGGATCGGGTTGGTGGTGGTGCGCACGCCCAGCTCGTTCAGCACCGCGTCGTTCTCCAGCGAGCACACAGCGACCATCGGCGCCCGGTGACCCACCAGGCGCCACGCCTGGGCGGTCTGGGCGAGCAGGTCCAGGGTCGGGACGGTGACGAGGATCCGGCCGTCCGCGAAGCTCTCCAGCGCGCACGCGGCGGCCGTGATCGTCTTGCCCGATCCGGTCGCTGACACGATCGTTCCCCGGGCACCCTGCGGGGGCACGGATGACCTTGCAGGGAATCCCACCCACCTACGAAACGCGGACCGCTGATCTACCTGGTGTTCCTTGAGCTGCATCGCTGCCATTTCCCCGCCTCCCAATGCCTAATTTCTGCGATCTTTCGACCGGCGCGAGCGGATAGCAGGCCGCTGGCGTCCCGTCCGATTTCCTGTGCTTCACCCCGGCAGATCGTCCGGTTCCTTTAATTCATCGTTGCTGATTACGAGATTCGCGCTCCAGTCGACGCTGCTCGGTAAAGCTGACGCGCCCGTGCAGGTGGCAGTTGGCGCACAAGCAGTCGCACTCATCCGGTTCTGGTACACCTGGCGGCCGTGTGGCTGAACCAATCTTGACGCCACCAGTGATTTTCGGCGGACGGACAACGGGCTTGGTGCCAGGTACGTTCCAGCACTGGGCCAGAGATTCCATGGAGTTGCTGAATGCTGCGATCGGGTCGGTGGGGTCGGCGCAGCTGAACCAAAGCATTCTGTCCCCCTCCATCCCCCAGGAATGGAGGTCTCCTGTATGGGGACTGCACCACATCAGGTGTCCTCGGTCGAGCACAGTCACGAAGTTGGGCCACAACTCAGGAGACTGATTAACGGCCCACTTCTCGATCCTCGACGCAATCGTCGACAGGGAAAGCTTGCTCCTGTAGGCAACGATTCCCGCACTGATAGGGACGTACGGGAAGGTTTTTCCGTGGAGTTGCACTTTCATGTGCACGGAAGGTTCCACAGAAACCCGAGGTGCCCCTTTGATAGCGGAAAGGTGCTTGAGAGCCTTGGGCAGTTCAATTGAGTCCAGCGTGCTCTTGATCTCAAGAGCACTGTGTACGGCCTGCGGGTCCACCACCATGTGCCTTCCGCTAGTTGAGACGATGTGCGGCGGAACAAGGCAGTCAGAGATTACGATGTCGTGCTGCCCATAGCTCGGCTTCCCAAGTCGGGATCTCACCACAGAGCGGTGTAGAACCGCGTACTCAGGAAACTGGTACGCCAGGATTCGCCTGATGGCGTCCTCGCGTTCGAAGCCCAGGGCATCGCTGTGGCCAAGCGTTTCACTTCGATCGAATTCATAGCCGAGTCCAACGATGTCATCGTGATACTTGAGAAGAGCAGCTAGAGCAATTTCCTCGTTCAAGGCATTGCGTCCCTTGATCTTGTGCGAATCTATGGGGCGTCCCGTGTTTCCGCCAACGGTACATGCTGAATCAATCTGATGCATGCACTACACTGGAACTCACACGAACGAGCGACCCTCATTCCTCGTAGCCAGTCCGGCCCGCGCCAGCGAGCCCATGCGGTTCTGGAGGCGCAGCCGGAAGGACCGTCAGGCGGGGGAGCGCAGCGGACCCGCCCAGGAGTGCGAAGCACTCCCCAACTCCCGTACCGCACACCCCACTAGTCACACCATCAAGACTCGACCGGCCCGGCCGCGCGATGCGCGGCCAGTCGGGCGCGAAGCGGCCGGCCCCACTGCCTCCTGGAGCGCAGCGGTGGGAGGCGCCCATGCGCAGCATGGGCGCGCCCCGCTACGCGGGGCGCTTCGCTTGCACATCGCGCAGCGATGTGGTACCCGCTCCGCGGG
>NZ_JBIWLW010000061.1:0-25658 GCF_044766385.1 Streptomyces sp. NPDC102274
AGGCCCTGCTTTCATTCCCCGGCCACGAGCCGATCACCCGACCGGGAAACCACGTTCGATCCGCAACCGAACCTCTCGGTACGACAACAGCTTCTCAGCCCAGCTCAACCCTCCGGCCACCGATCAGAAAGAACGAACCACGACATCACCCCCACCGACAAGTCGATCGTCGAGCGGACCATCCTGTCGGTCAAGACCCTGCTCGCGCAGCACCTGAAGGGCTACACCGGCGGCGACCCCGCCCACCGCGGCCGCGGTACGGCCGCGGGCCCGCTGTTCACCCTGTACGAGGCCAACGAAATCCTTCAGCAGTGGATCGTGTTCGGCTGGCAGGAGCGCGAGCACGACGAACTGCGCGACCCGCAGGTGCGCGGGCGGGCACTGACCCCGAACGAGAAGTACACCGCGTGCGTGGCCATCGCCGGCTACCTGCCGGTCCCGATGAACGCCGACCGCTACCTGAGCCTGATCGACACCACCTTCGCACCGGTCACCGACCAGGGCATCGAGATCGACCACCGCCGCTACGACAGCGACGAACTGGGCGAGTACCGGCGCACCCCCTCAGGGCTCAAACGCACCCCGAAGTGGATGATCCGCCACGACCCCTACGACCTGTCGCGAGTGTGGCTGTGCGACACCCGTGGCCCCGAGCGCCGCTGGGTCCCGGCCCTGTTCACCGACCTGCCGCTGATCGGAGGCCCGTTCACCCAGGACATGTGGGAGGCCGCCCGCCAGCAGCACCTGAGCGAGGGCGGCCGCAAGGAGGACCAGGATGCCATCGCGCGCCTGACAGCCGACCTGCTCGCCCGCGCCAGCGCCGGCCCCAAGGCGCTGCGCCCGGAACTGGTCGCCGCTCCCCCGCCCCTGCTGGCCGCCCGCCCGACCCTGCCGGGCGACCAGCTCGACCTGACCGGCCTGCCGCCGCTGGACCCCGCCACCGTGCAGCCCTTCGGCGAGTTCGACCCCGACGAGGACGAGAACTCCTACACGATCGGCCACCCCCACTTCCAGGCCATCGCCCGCCGCCCCGCCCAGCCCCGCCCGAGCAAGCCCGCAGCCGCCCCGCTCACCGTGCAGGAAGCCGCCCGCATCAAGGGCCTGGGCAACGCCGAGGACGACGACTGACCCGCCCCGCCTCACCGCATGCGTCCAATCAAAGGAAGCCGGCCCGATGATGCAACCGCCCCCGCAGGACCCCGGACCGGACGCAGAGCCGGGCCCCGGACCGGACGCAGACGCGGAGCGCAACGAGCTGCCCATTACCTTTCCCGCCTGGCACGCCTTCGCCGAACGTGAACTGGTGCGCCCCGACCTGGCACTGTGCCCGCCCGCGGGCACCACACTGCTCCCGAACCACCCCAGGATGCGCTACCACAGCAGGCTGACCGTGGTGCGCACCCCAGCCCTGGTGGAAGCACGCAAACGCGTCACCCAGCTGGTGCGGGTAGGTTCCGGGCGCGACGGGGTCCACCTGGGCCTGGTCCTGGACGGCCGCGGCGGCACCGGTAAGACCACGATCCTGCAGCAGGTGGGCCGGGCCCACCAGCGCCGCCTGCGCCGCCAGTACCCCCAGCTGGATGACACCATCCCGGTCGTCTACATCGCCCTGCCCGCCCAGAACGACCGCAACAACGCCTACAACATGTTCGTCGCGATCGCCGAGTTCCTGCAGCTGCCCACTACCGGGTCGCTCACCAGCCTGGTGGCCTCGATCCGCACGGTGATGGACCGGGCCCGCACCGAGCTGATCCTGGTCGACGAGATCCACCTGCTCGCCGACGCCGCCGACCGCGAGCACACCTCGGACCACCTCAAGACCCTCAGCGAGCGGCTGTCCGCGACGATCGTGTACGCCGGCATCGACGCCTGGAACATCATGACCTCGGGCACGCGCGGCGAGCAGATCGCCCGCCGCAACCAGCGCCTTCAGATCCGCCCGTTCAACTACACAACCGCCGAGGAGCGGGCCCTGTGGCACAGCGCGGTCGCCAGCTACGACGACGCCCTGTGCCTGTTCGACCACACCCCCGGCGAGCTGACCGCGCTCGCCGACTACCTCTACGACCGCACCCAGGGCTTCATCGGGGCCCTGTCCTACCTGGTGTGCATCGCCGCCCAGGAAGCCATCAGCGACGGCACCGAACGCATCACCCGTGACCTGCTGGAGAGCATCTACATCGACGGCGCCAGCGAGCAGGGCCACGGCGGCCACGCCGCCTGACAGCCGCCGCGCAACGAACCGAGGAGCGCCACCATGAGCAAGCCGGACACCGACTTCACGATCGTCCCCTCCACCTGCACCCAGGGGCCCGTCCACATCGTGCTGGGGGCGGACCGGGCCACCGGCTCGATCGTCCTGGGCGCGGTGACCGACCGTTCCCCCACCGCGGTGATCGAGGAGTTCCTCGCCACGCGGAAAGCGTCCTGACGGACCCTCACCGACCAGACCTCCTCCCTGCGCGGGACCGGCGGCCGGGGGCACCGGGGCGCGGCCGCGGCCGGTCGCGGTGTCACCGGCCGGGGACGATGCTGTCGGCCAGCCTGGCCCGCAGCGCGGGAACGGGCAGGTCGGCGCCGAGCAGCCGGACGAAGTCCTCCAGCCCCCAGGTGATCAACTGGCCGCTGCGGGTGAGGTAGAGGCCCACCCGGTCCAGGCCGAAGCGGTCCTCGAAATCCAGCAGCGCGTACCCGGCGAGCTGGTACACCGCGGACGGGGCGAGCCGGACCGGGTCCTTCAGAGCCTTGAAGTCCACCAGCAGGCCGCCCGCGATCAGGTCCGCGTCGGCGCCGCCCACCGCGCGCGAACCCGCGAAAGTGGGCCCGGAGTGGCAGCTGTCCCGGCTGGTTTGGGCGCGCAGCCCGGCGAGTGCGTGCTGCGCGAGGCGCACCTGCACGTCCAGGTCCCGGACCACGTAGCCGGGAACCTCCGCCAGGAGTGCGGGCAGCGTCAGGCCGGCGCCGAGGCGGGCGAGCGGGCTGGTCACGGCGAGGACGCCGCTGCGGTACACCTCCTCGAACCAGACCATTGCCACGCACAGCCGGTCCAGGCGCTCTTCGGCCGCCGCCTCCAGGAGCACGGGCCGGTCCCGGCCGTCGGGACGTTCCCGCTCCAGCAGGCTGGCCAGTTCGGCCACCAGGTCGGCGCCGACGGCCAGCAGAGCCTCGGCGGCGTCGGCACGCCGCGCCTGGGCCGCCAGCGCCGCCGTGTACTCAATGCCTCCGCGAACGGCTCCGTCCACGATGTCGCGGCAGGTGAAGGCGTAGCGCAGGCGGTGGTCGATCGCCGCGCCGATCGTGCCCCAAGCCGGCCTGGTACCCGGCGGCGCTGCAGGCTGCTGCGGCGCCGGCGCGGCACGGGCGGCTGTGCGGTAGCCGTCCATCGCGGTTCGCTGGTGGGGCAGGTGCCGGGCGGCGAACGTGGCGAACGGGCTGTCAGGCGTGCTGATCTGTGAGGTCAGGGACACGGCCACGGCCCCCTTTCCGGGGAACATGCACGAGCGGGATGCCGGATACCCCGCACGCGACAGCGCCATCGTCGCGGCCATCCCACCTCTGCCGTGATGCTTCATCAACTGCGCCACCGGCGCACGGAGGCACCCGACCGCCTGCGGCCCAAATGGTGTGCGCCGGAGCGCAGTTGACCGTCCGGCGGGAACCCGGGCGCAGATCACACCGCGCCCAGGCGGCTCAGCGTCCCCGGTGTTCACGGTAGGCGACCGACAGTGCCTGGAGATGTCTTCCGGCGGGCTTGGAGCAGGTCGTCTGTTCGGCCGGATGGCCGTGGCTGTAGGGAAAAGTACAGGCGGGCCGGATCGCCCGGGAGCTCATCAGCAGGACGCATGAGTCTGCGGCTCATGCCGGGAGCGTAACGGCCGGGTATGACAGGCAGCCTGAGGTTCCGTCAGCGTGAGGGCCGCCGAGCGGCCCAGCGCCTCCTCCAACCGCCGGACCACGCCAAGATCGCGTCCGCCGACTCCCCCACAGCTTCGGGCATCTGCCCTGCAACCGCCGCTCACCGGCCAGCTCGCGCCACCCCGCCACAGATCACCCGTACAAGATCTCCACGCCCAACCAAGATCAAAAACTCGGCAGTTGATCATCAACGCACACGACCGCAAAGGTGGGCAAAACATTACAATCGAGATCCAAGATCGCCACCGACTTCCCATGCGCGACCCGAGGTTCCTGCGACATCCCATCAGACTTGCAACATTGACCTGCAACCACTAGGGCAAATCATCCGCGATCAACCCAAAGCCCCTGACAGGCCATCACATATTGCAACTATCCGAGGAAACGATCTCCAAGATTCTTCCGGATGTATTTGAAACAGCACAGGCCAGAGATCGACTCATATCGCAAGAGCATCGGGCGGCGACACACAGAGCGAGCTGTCCGACGAGGAGCGCCAGGCGCAGCTCGCCCGCTGGTACAAGAACGCCGAGCGTCCCGCTACGGCCGCCTGGTAGCCGCCAGGGCTGCGAAGGAGTAGGCCACACCTTGCCCCGCAGCAGGTGAGTCTCCCGTGCCGGCGGAGGACGCGGGCCGCCCGCACGCCGTGCCGGGCACTCGCACACGTAACCCAGCGGGCCCGCAGCGGGCGGGCGCCCCTGAAAGGCAACAGGGTCCGGATCCTAGAAGGGTGCGGCTCTTCTGAAGTGAAGGTCGGTCAGGCGGTCAGTCTGAATCCGGCCTGGTGGGGGTGGGTGTAGAGCCGTTCGTGTTCGCGGTCGGTGTGGAATGCCCAGTAGGTGTTGAGGTCGTTGTTGGCGGTCAGGGTGCGGAGGCGGCGGACGGCGGGGCGGGCGTCGAAGACGCAGGCGACGGTGGCCATGCGTTTCCGGTTGGGTTTCTCGCCCGGCGCGAGGCGTCCACGCCTTCCCTGAGCTGCGGTTTCCTCTGCTTTGCGGCGGGTGACTTCACGCAGGGCCTCGGGCCGCATGACGATTCCCTTGCCGTCGAACTGCAGAACCAGCAGCGTCTCGCGGCCGCAGGGAACAGGAGTGCGGTCGCGGTAGAAGGCGTCGATGTCGCAGGCGGCGGCGATGACGAGTTCGGCGAGGCGGCGTTTGCCGAGGACCTTTCCGCAGCGGCGGCCGACCGCGTCGAGGGCCTGGTCGTAGGAGCCGCGGACGGCCTCGACGGCAGCCAGTCGGCGCAGGCCCATCGAATGCCGGCCAGCCGGCAGGGACAGCAGCACGTCCGCGGGATGCACGTTGCTCACGTCCGGGCCGCGGTAGGCGATCCGGCGGACGTTCACGTTTCCGAACAAGCAGGCCAGCCGTCGTTCGTGGCCCTTCTCCCGCCAGGGCATGGTCTGCCCTTCCGGCCCCACGACCTGCGCGGTTGACGCCTCCGGCGTCTTCTGTTCCTCGCGTATCGCACGCAGGTCGAGGTGGTCCTGCAGAAGTTGGCGGATCAGGTCCCGTCCTGCGGCGTCGAGATGTTCCTCCAGCTCGGCATGAGTCCACTCACCGGCCGCCCGTACCGACAGGGTGGCCGTCAGCGTCTCGAAGGCACTGACCGAGTGGGTAAACGGGTCAGGCCCGGGGCCGGCGTCGTAGTTAGAAGGAAGAGCCCTTCTTTCAGGGCGATTTGGACGATCCGGTCGCCTGTGCGCGGGGCGGGGCGAACAGTCCCGGGGTGTCCTCGTCCAGCCAGCCCCGCTCGACCAGCCGCTTCAGCTTCGAGCGGACCCCCTCGATCTTCGAGGTCTCGGCCGGCAGCCCGATCCTCGGCACGACCTGCTTCGCCCGCACCGGCCCCGGAGCATCCCGCACCACCCTGGTAGACGCGCGGCAGCACTCCCTGGTCCATGCCCGGCTGCCACTTCGGCACCGCCAGAATCCCCACCACTCGACGTTCCGCACCCGCGAACGGCGACGCCTCCACCACCGTCGGCGGCTCACCCCCGGGCCGGTCCGAAATACCGGCCGGCGTCCTCGCCAGGAGTTCGCCGGCCGTCTCACGGGTGATCACGAGCCGCGACAACCTCTCCCGCTCCACAGCCAGCCGTTCAGCCAACTCCGCCGCCTGCAACTCGAGTTCCTCCACCCGGGCCCGGGCCTCAGCCTCCTCGGCATCGATCAACTCGAACAGCGAACCCACCGGCACCGCCCCCTCTCGTCACGAGAAGACCTGCCCATTTCCACACCAACCCACGTCTCCACAGGTCAGGGCTTCCCTCGAAACGAGCCGCACCCTTCGCCGTATCACGCGGGCCTCGCGCGGCAGCACCTTTGACGCCTTCTCGATGCTCCACGCTTTCCCGCCATGCTGCTGTCCCCTCGCGCTTTCGCGTCCAGGTGAGGCGGGCGGCCCCAAGGTCAACTCCTTCCGAACCTCGGCCCCCTGCGGGGGCGATCCAGCGCCGAGTGAAACGGCGCACACTCTCACTGCATCCGGCTCTCCACAGGTTCCTGTCGTTGGTTCGATGATCTATGCGGCCCATGGTGTCGGAATGTTCAGCCCGCGCCAGCGGTAGCGGGTGACCGTCACCGAGGCGATGTTGAACAGTCCGACACCTTCCAGAACGATCTGCCGCCAGCCCATGGAGCCCTTGAACTGTCGGCGCAGAGCTGTCCACGTCATGCGTCGCCGATACGTGATCATGTTGACCACCCGCCACCACACGAACGACCGCAAGGTGTTGAACGTGTGTTTGGCGACGGCGTGCTTGAAGTAGTTGGCCCAGCCGCGAAGGATCTGGCTGATCCTCACTAGTGTCCTGCGCCGGAGATCCGTCGGCAGAAGCGGGCGAGGGAGTCGAGGATCTCCTCGGCCGTCTTGGTCCAGATGAATGGCTTGGGGTCTTCGTTCCAGTTCTTGACCCACGTGCGGATGTCGGCTTCGAGGGCCTGCACGTTCTTGTGTGCGCCACGGCGGATCATCTGGTCTGCCAGGAAGCCGAACCACCGCTCGACCTGGCTGATCCAGGAAGAGCCGGTCGGGGTGAAGTGCATCTGGAACCGAGGGTGTCTGGCCAGCCACGTCCTGATCACGGGACTCTTGTGGGTACCGTAGTTGTCACAGATCAGGTGGATCTGGAGGTGCGCAGGAACCTCCTTGTCGATCCTGATCAGGAACTTCTTGAACTCCGCTGCCCGATGCCGGCGGTGCAGTGCGCTGATGACCTCGCCGGTGGTCACGTCGAACGCGGCGAACAGGGTGGTCAGGCCGTTGCGGACGTAGTCGTGGGTCCGGCGCTCGGGCATGCCCGGCATTATCGGCAGCACCGGCTGGGACCGGTCCAGCGCCTGGATCTGGGACTTCTCGTCCACCGACAGCACCACCGCGCCTTCGGGCGGATTGAAGTACAGGCCGACGACGTCGTAGACCTTCTCCACGAACAACGGGTCTGTCGACAGCTTCAACGTATCCGAGAGATGCGGCTTGAGCTGGAACTTCCGCCAGATCCGGCCCACGGTGGACTTCGACAGGCCGCTGTGGTCGGCCATCGACCTGCGCGCGACCAGTGGGTGGCGTTCTTCGGGAGTTCCTCCAGCGTGGTGACCACGACGGCTTCCACCTGGTCAACGCTGATCGTCGGCGGCCGGCCCGGCCGGGGTTCATCAACGAGCCCGTCCAGCCGGCCTGCGAGGAACCGCCGCCGCCACTTGCGGACCGTGTCCGCGCTCACCCGCAGGTCCCGGGCGACCGCCACGATCGGCGGCACCTGCGGCCCTGCGCACGCCAGCACAATCCGCGCGCGCAGGGCCTGAGCCTGGGCCGATGTCGCCCGACGCGTCCACCGCTCCAACACCGCCCGCTCATCAACGGACAGCAGCAACGGCTCCAGCTTCGGACCCCGACGAGGAACAGACCCACCAGCAGCAGAAGACACACCACAACTAACGATCAACTACAGGCGCAGGACACTAGGCGCTCGCTCTGTTCTTCCACGGCGACTGACGAGGACGGCCTCGTCGTCAGCTCTCAGTGCGGTAGTGGGCGGCGGTCCCTGTGGCGTGCGGGTTGAGTTCGGGGCGCAGGACCAGGTCCTCGTCGTAGTCGCCGCCGTTCTGGTGGCGGAACGGCAGCGGTCCGGTGTACGGAAGGTCCTCGAGACGCTGGCGCAGGACGTTCGTGTGGAAGGCGTACGCGGCCTCGTCCACACGGTCGGCTCCGTGGACGAGCAGCGGGGGCAGGACCTCGATCCCTGCGTACCACAGCGTGCCGTGCTGGAGAGGGAAGAGCAGGTCGTTGAGCTCACCGTTGACGCCGCGAGGGCCGAGGCTCGCCTCCCGAGCACCGGCACTGACGACGACCATCGCGCGCTTACTCGCGAGCGCCCCCTCGCCGTAGCGCACTTGGCGCCCCCGGGCGTCGCGGACGCCGAAGGCGAACCCGCCGACGAAGACGCGGTCGAACCAGCCCTTGAGGATGGCCGGCATTCCGTACCACCACAACGGGAACTGCACGACGAGCGTGTCCGCCCAGGACAACTTGTCGTGTTCGACGGCGATGTCAGGGGACAACGCACCCCGTTCGAAGGCCTGCTGGGCCGCGCTGCCGACGACGAGCCGCTCGCCGTCGGGGTGGGAGAAGTCACTGGCCCTGACGACCGGGTCGAACTTCATCGCGTACAGGTCGCTGGTGCGCACCTCGTGCCCCTGGTCCAGGAGGTGTTGGACACCGTCGCGGTACAAGGAGCCGTTCAGGGAACGGGGTTCGGGGTGGGCGGTGAGCCACAGGACTTTCACTGTAGGTTCCCTTCTGGCAGATCCATGATCGTGCGCACCTACCCGGCCCGTCCTGGGGCAACCCGCCGCCGGGGCCGTCCCGGACGCGGTGACGCCGAGTCTCCGCCAGTGGCCTGGCGGGGACTCCAGGGGTGCGCGGGGTCGCGGCGCGGCCTACTTGGCCTCCACCACCTCGTCCGACAGCAGCGGATAGACCCCGTTCTCGTCGTGGTCCTCACGGCCGGTGAGGGCCGGGGTGAAGATGCACAGGAACGTGCTGTCCTCGATCGGCTTGATCGTGTGGTTGTCGGCGTCGTCCAGGATGTGGAGGGTGCCGGGCGTGATGACGTGTTCCTCGTTCTCGTCGCGGTCGACCAGAATCATCTTCCCGGAGATGCAGAAGACGGCTTCCACGTGGTTCGCGTAGCAGATGTCGGTCTCGGTTCCGGCGTACACGACGGTCTCGGAAACCGAGTACCCGAATCCATCCGAAGCCAGCAGGATGCGCTTGCTGCGCCACGCGCCGCTCGCCGCCGTGACATCGCGGTCAGTACCTTCGATCTCCGAAATCCTACGAACCTGCATAATGTTCCTCCTGATCGTTCTCGAATTCTTGGCGCTATGACAAATGAGGTGAGGTCGATAGGGCTAGCGCGTTTTCAGCGACTTCAGGAGCTCGATGTAGAGGCGGTTGAACTGGGCCCCTTTGTCCAGGTAGGCCGCCCCGACGATCGCGCTCTCCTGCAGGTACGTGACGAGGACTCCGTCACCGGGGCGTTCGAGGTCGCCGCGAACGATCTCCATGGAGTCCGCGTTCCTGAGGTTCCCCGCGATCTGGATGCGAAGTCCGAATACTTCGGTAGCCATGCTGGGGAAGTACGCGATCCGGGTCATCTTCGATCCGTATCCCAGAGACGACGCTAGCGCCTTCCCGGCGATATTGCCGGTGTCAATCGCATTTTTCCAGAATTCCATGCGGGTTAGCCTTTCTGTGCCCCACGGGTCGGGATAGCGGGCGATGTCGCCGGCTGCGAAAACGCCCTCGCACCCCAGTACGCGCATATACTCGTCGACCCGTACCCCGTCAGACAGGTCCAGGCCGTTCCCGTCCAGCCATTCCACGTTGGGAATGCTGCCGATGGCCTCGATGAAGAGCGGTCGTTCGGACGCCGCCCCGGGAGGCGACGCCGAGTGTCCGCCTCCGGAGCGCCTTCCCGAGCGGTCGCAGAGGAGCTCCTTCGCCGCCTCGCCTGTCAGCAGGGTGACGCCGTTCGCGGTGACCCAGCGTCCGAGCGCTCGCGCGACGTCCTCGCCCAGGATGTTCTCGAAGGGCCCGTGCCTCATCGCTTCGAGCATGACCACGTCGCAGCCGTACTCCTTGGCCAATGAGGCAAGTTCGCACGCGACGAACCCGGCGCCCGCGATCGTCACCACGTCTCTCCTATGGAGCTCCTGGTGGATGGAGTGCGCGTCGTCCAGGCCGCGCAGCGTCCTGTGCGCGTGCGAGGCGCACTCCTCGTCGTCGCGGGCGGCGGTCCGCGGGCGTACTCCCGAGGCGACTACCAGGCCGTCGTAGGCGAACGTTCCGCCGGTGCTCAGGTGCAGGACCCTGCCGCGCAGGTCCGCCGCCTCGACGCGGGTGCCGAGGTGCCAGTCGAGCGCGCTGGTCTCGGCCCCCTTGACCCTCAGGTCCTCGGTGATGGCCGCTCTGAGGTCGGCCGACGGCGGGTAGCGCTTCTTCGTGAGACCCGGCCGGCTGTACGTGCGGTGGGCCTCGTCCCCGAAGACGGTGATCCTGGCACCGGTTTCGCAAGTGAGGACCGATTGGGCCGCCCGCAGGCCGGCTATGCCGGAGCCGACGATGCCGATGCGCGGCGCTGCGCCAGTCATGCGGCGTCACGGTCCATGACGATCGCCTGCAAGGGGCACGAGTCGATGGCGTCCTCGATCGCGTCGAGGCTTTCCTTGTCGAACGTCTCCTGGTACGCCAGCTTCCCGTCGGCGTCGAGCTCGAAGTGATCCGGCGCCGAGATGGCGCACAGGCCGTGGTTCTGGCACTTGACCTCGTCGACAGTGATCTTCATGGTCTCCTCCGATCGGAAGCGCGGTTTAGGAACGCGAGGTGAACGTGATGGGCAGCGCAACCGCCCCCGTGTTGCCGGAGTCGGGCAGCCACTCGGCGTCCTCCCCCACGCGCAGGTCGGTCAGCCGCGTGGCCAGCGTCGAGAGGGCCACGCCGATGTCCGCACGGGCGACGAAGTGCCCAAGGCAGTGGTGCAGTCCGCCGCCGAACGCGAAGTGCGGGGAGCGCTCGGCGTCGAGGTCGATGCGGTCAGGGTCGTCGAACGCGGCCGGGTCGGTGGCCGACGTCATGGTGAAGAGGTGGAGCGTGGTCCCCTTCTCGATCGTGCGCTCCTTGTACTGGAACGTCTCCGCCGCTTCGCGCGAGATCCAGCGGCCGATCGGGTTGACGCGCAGCGCCTCCTCGACCGCCGCGGCGGAGTAGCGCTCGGGGTCTGATGCCAGCTTCTCCCACTGGTCGGGCTGCTTGGAGAACGCCTCGACGCTCAGGGCCAGTTGGTTCCGGGTCGTGTCGATGCCCGCGAAGATCAACAGGATGATGAGGTTGATGAGCTCCTTGTCGGAAAGCTTGCCCGCGTCCTCGTCCCTCGCGTCCACGAGGGTGCTCAGGATGTCGCCCTTGGGGGACTCCCTGCGGCTGCGGACCAGGGACTCGGCGTACTCGGTTAGCTCGACGATGGCCTGGTCGATCCGGGCGATGTTCTCCTGGATGGTGATGCCGAGGCCGAGGCCGATCGTAGAAGCGAGTTCGTGGATCTTCTTCCAGTCGTTCTCGTCGATGCCCAGCATCACGCACAGAATCCTGGTCGCGTACGGTGCGGCGAACCGGCTCGCGAACTCGGTGCGCCCGTCCTCGATCCACTCGTCCACCAGGCCGTCCGCCAGGTCCTGGAACTTCGCGTGCAGGGGCGCTATCCGGCGAGGCGAGAAGGCGGGGTTCACCAGGCGGCGAATCCTGTTGTGCTCGCCGCCCTCCAGCACCAGCAGGGTCTTCTGCCACCACTCGTCGAAGCGTCCTTCGACGACCCCGTGCTGAGCGGGCCACTTGGCCGATCCTTGCGTCAACAGGGGGCTCTTCAGGAGGGCGCTGCTGTCCTCGTAGCGCAGGACGGCGATGCCCCAATCCGTACGTGCGTACCAGTGGGCGTCTCGTGCCTTCCGCACCTCCTCGGAGTCCATGCGGAAGTGGGCGTTGCTGATGTCGAGGTGCAGTGTCGTGGGTTGCGTGGCCATGGCGGTCGGCTCCCAGTCGTCGGATGCGGTGCTGCTCGGACCAGTGACGGGCGGCCCGGTTCAGCCGGCGGTCAGCGGGCCGATGCGGTACAGGACCTCGTCGTGGTGGCCCTCGCTGTCGGCGAAGAGGGAGCTAGGGAAGAGCACGCGGGTCTCGACGGGGGCCAAGTGCTTCTTCGCGTACTGCTTCAGCACCATGATGATCGCCTTGTTCTCGGCGGAGACAGTGGCCTCGACGTACCGGGCGCCGTTGGCAACCTGCTGGTCGGCCGCCTCCTGGAAGAGCTTGACGCCGAGGAACGGGATGCCGTGGCGCGGGTTGACGGCGGTCTGCCACACGAAGTAGGTCTCGGGATCCTCGGGGCGGCGGTAGCCCGTGAGGAAGCCGACGAGTTCGTCGTCCACCGTCGCGACCAGCGAGCCGTCGGCGAAGTCCCGGAACCACAGGGAGTAGTAGTAGAGGCTGTTGGAGTCCAGGCCGGGAGTGTCCTCGACCATCTTCCACACGGCGGGTCCGTCCTGAGGGACCGGTGCGCGGAAGACGGCCCGCTTCTTCTCGGCAGTGTTCGGCTCCGTGGAGGCTGCAGTGGGCATGGTGATCGTCATGTCGGGTCGGGGCCTTTCTTTCGTGTGTCTCTCATGTCGGTGGCGGGCGCGGTCACGCCGTTTCGTAGACCGCGCGCTGCACGGTGCGCAGTCCCTCGTCGAGGTCGTCGGTGGTGATGGTGAGCGGGGGCAGCAGCTTCAAGACCTCGTCGTGGGCCCCGGAGGTCTCCACGAGGAGCCCGAGTTCGAAGGCGCGGCGTGCGGCGCGCCCCGCGTGCCAAGGGTCGGCGAGCTCCAGGCCCCAGGCCATCCCACGGCCGCGGTAGGCCGATCCGCTGCGGTGTGCGGCGGTGTCGTGGAGCGCGGCCTCGATGGTCTGGGCGTGCGCCAGGGTCTGCCGCTCCAGCGTGTCGTCGCTCCAGTAGGTGTTGAGGGCGGCGGTCGCGGTGACGAAGGCCGGGTTGTTGCCGCGAAAGGTGCCGTTGTGCTCGCCCGGCTCCCACACGTCGAGCTCCGCTCGGAACAGGCAGAGCGACATGGGCAGTCCGTAGCCGCTGATGGACTTGGAGACGGTGACGATGTCCGGCGTGATGCCCGCCTCCTCGAAGGAGAAGAAGGCGCCGGTGCGGCCGCAGCCCATCTGGATGTCGTCGACGATGAGCAGCATGTCGTGCCGGCGGCAGAGCTGGGCGAGGGCGTGCAGCCACTCGGCGCGGGCGACGTTGATGCCGCCCTCGCCCTGGACCGTCTCGACGATGACGGCGGCCGGCTGGTTCAGGCCCGAGCCCTGGTCCTCCAGGAGCCGCTCGAACCAGATGAAGTCCGGGGTCCTGCCGTCGAGGTAGTTGTCGAACGGCATGGGGGTACCGTGTACCAGCGGGATGCCGGCGCCGGCCCGCTTGAAGGCGTTGCCGGTCACGGCGAGCGAGCCGAGCGACATGCCGTGGAAGGCGTTCGTGAACGACACGATCGACTCGCGGCCCTTGACCTTGCGTGCCAGTTTGAGGGCGGCCTCGACGGCGTTGGTGCCGGTCGGGCCCGGGAACATGACCTTGTAGGGCAGGTCCCGCGGGCGCAGCACCGTGTTCTGGAAGTACTCGAGGAACGCGCGCTTGGCCGTGGTGGACATGTCCAGCCCGTGGGTGACGCCGTCGTGCTCCAGGTAGTCGAGCAGAGTGCGCTTGAGCACGGGATTGTTGTGGCCGTAGTTGAGGGAACCGGCCCCGGCGAAGAAGTCGAGGTACTCGTGCCCGTCCTCGTCGTAAATCCGGCTACCTTGCGCGCGGTTGAACACGGTGGGCCAGCTGCGGCAGTAGCTGCGTACCTCGGACTCCAGGGTCGTGAAGACGCTGAGGTCGGGCTGAGTGAGCGTCATGCCGCGACCTGCTCGCCCTGTGTGGCGAGGACGAAGTCGGTGAAGGTGTCCACGGAGACGAAGTCGTCCGCGTCCAGCTCCTCCGGGTCGACGACCAGGCCGATGGAGTCCTCGAGGAACATGAGCATCTCGAGCATGGTGGTGGAGTCCAGGTGCAGGTCGGCGAAGAGCTTCACGTCGCCGGTGAGACCGGTGACGGGGCGCTCCAGGACGTCGGTGAGGGCGTTCTCGAGGGCGGTGACGACGTGCTGGCGGTCCATGGTCAGTTCCTCACGTGTGTCGGGTGGTTGTCGTTCTCGGGCGTTGCTCTGGTGGGGCGTACAGGGGTCAGTGGGCCAGGCGCGCTTGGAGGGCCTCTGTGGTGACCGAGGCGCGCGGGTCCTGTTCGATCAAGGCGGCCAGCTTCTTGCGGTCGACCTTGCCGTTGCCGTTGGTGGGCAGGGCGTCGAGGCGGACGCAGCGGCGCGGGATCTTGAAGGGTTCGATGTGGTCCCGCATGCCCTCGCGCACCTGGCCGGCGGTGAGGTCCGCGACGACGGCGAGGAGCGCGGTCCGCTTGCCCTCGGGAGGCAGTACGGCGGCAGAGGTCACTCCGTCGACCCGGGTCGCGGCGGCCTCGACCTCGGTGGTGCTGAGGCGGAACCCGCGCTCCTTGTAGAGGTCGTCCCTGCGGCCGGAGAAGTAGAGGTAGCCGTCCTTGTCCTGCCAGCCGTAGTCGCCGGTGTGCAGCTCGGGGAACAGCCCCTCCGTGCGCGGGAAGCGCTCGTCGGTCAGCTCGGGGCGGCGCCAGTACCCGGCCATGACGTTGGGTCCGCGGACGACGATCTGGCCGATCTCTCCCGCGGGCAGCCGGTCTCCGTCGTCGTCGACGATGAAGACCTCGGTGCCTGGCAGCGGCAGCCCGCAGGAGCCCGGGTGGTCCAGGTCCCCATCGGGGGGCATGATCGCCGTGCGCTTGCACTCGGTGAGGCCGTACATCACCTGGATTCGCAGGTGGGGCAGGGCGGCGCGCAGCGCGGTCATGGTGGGATCGGAGAGCGCCGCACCAGTGTTGGTGAGCAGGCGTAGGCGGCTCGGCCCCCCGCTGCTGCGGCTGAGCAGCCAGGCGAGTCGGTCCGAGACGGAAGGCATGGAGGGCAGGACGGTGGCGCCCGCCTCCTCCAGGCTGCGCAGCAGCGGGGGGCCGACCTCGGCGACCGTGGCCAGGTGGAGTCGGGCGCCGCTGAGGGCCGCGAGGTAGACCTGGTAGAGGCCGTAGTCGAAGGAGAGCGGGAGCGGGCAGTAGACGACGTCGTCGCTGCGGTACTCCAGGCACTCCTGGATCGCGGTGGCGGCGAATAGCACCTGCTGGTGGGTGCCGACCACGGCCTTGGGCAGGGAGGTGGTGCCCGAGGTGTAGATCAGGCTGACAGGGTCCACGCCTAGGGCGTTCGGGCCGGCGGGGGGAGCGGCCTCGGCGATGTCCGCGTCGAGTGCCGTGCGCACGAGCTCGTCGAGCACGAGGGAGCGGACGCCGTGCTCGGCGGCGGTCCGTCCGGCGTCGAGGTCGTCGGAGACCAGCAGCGCGGGCTCGCAGTCGCGCAGGACGTGTTCCAGCGGCCCGCCGCGTACTTGCTCGTGGAGCACGCTGAAGACGGCGCCGACGCGCGAGGCGGCGTAGACCAGGATGGCGATGCCGATGCCGTCGGAGGCGGTGACGATGATCCGGTCGCCGCGCCGCAGGCCCTCGCGCCGCAGGCGGGCGGCCATGGCGGTGGTGGCGGTGGCGAATTCCCGGTAGGTGAGGCCGCGATCGCGTGAGCTCAGTGCGGCCGACTCCGGATCGCGGTCGGCGGCTCGGTCCAGTATCTCGTGCAGGAGCTGCGGAGTGCGGGGCATCAGGCCTCCTCGGCCGTGGGGGTGCGGGCGGTCGCCGTGTGTGCCCGGCGGTGGGGTACAACGGTGGTGGCGGTCGCAGCGCACACGAGTTGAGGCTCGTCGAGGACCTCGCCGGCGCTGTCGGCCTCTTCGGGGCTGGCGCGGATGACCTTGTGCGCCTCCAGCTCGACCACGCGGCGCAGTCGAGTCTGGCGCACCAGCCGTGCGCGCGCCTCGATGTAGTCGCCAGGCCTCACGGGTGCGGTGAAGCGGATGTCGCTGTACTGGGCCAGCAGTCCTTCGTCGCCGTCCGTGCGGACGGTGATCTCGGTGACGAGGTCGCCGAACAGGCGCAAGATGCGCGCACCGTCGACGAGATTGCCCCCGTAGTGAGCCTCTTCCTGGCCGACGCGTACGCGGAGGAAGGCGGTGGTCTGCGCTTCTCGCTCGTCGCGGGTACTGGTCCCGATGGTCGCGGTCACGGGAGTGTTCGGCGGCGGCACGGCGTCAAGCTCCTTCGGTGCAGTGGGTTCGGTTCGTCCGTTTCCGGCTGCTTCGCCGGTGGGGTCGTCGGCGGTCGCACCAAGGGCCTCGGGGAGGCTGATGGCGACGGCGGCTACGATGTTCTGCTTATGAGTGATGGAGACCGAGACGGATGACGGGGTCAGTTGCGCGGCTCGTCCGCGGAGGTGGACGACAGGGGCGCCGTGCGCGGTGTGTTCCACGTAAATCTCCCGTGGCGTCACACCTTGTAGGAAACCGATTCCCAGAACTTTGAGGAGGGCCTCTTTGGCGGCGAACCGACCGGCCAGGAATTCCAGGCGGCGATCTTCGCCGAGGGTCTCGGCGTGGGCTATTTCCTCCGGGGCGAAACTGAAGCGCAAGAACCAGGGTCGTTCGATGAGGCGGCGGAGTTCGGAGCGGTCGAGTACGTCCAGTCCGACTCGCGCAGCTTGCTTCGCTGCGGTTCTCATTCGGATCAGGTTCTCGTTCGGATCAGGTGTCCATACGGATCACGTGTTCAGGCGGACGCGGCGCGGAGATCGACGAGGCGCTGCTTCGCCAGCAGGTCCTCCGTCGTGTCGCGCTCCCGGATGAGGTGGGCGCGCCCGCCGTGGACGAGCACCTCGGCCGGGAAGCCGTGGCTCAGGAAGAGGCCGGGTGAGGCGGTCGGCCCGTAGGCTCCTGACCGCTCCACCGCGAGCAGGTCTCCCGGCCGTACTTCCGGCAGGCGGACCTTCTTGGCCACGACGTCGTTGGGCGTGCACAGGGGTCCGGTCACGCTGTAGGGGCGCGAGGCTCCGGCGGCCCGGTTTTCCAGGTGGCGGACCGGGAAGTTGCGCTTGACGAAGCTGCCGACGCCGACGGCTGCCATGTGATGGTTCGTGCCGCCGTCGGCCACCACGAAGCTCTCTCCCATGGACTCCTTCACGTAGCGGGCGCGGACGACGTACGTCCCGGCCGTGGCGGTGAGGAAGCGGCCCAGTTCCATGATCATCCGGCAGTCTGGGTTGCGCACCGAGAAGGGGGTGATGACCTCCGCGAGGCCGGCGCCCAGCGCATCGAGGTCCAGGTCCTCCTCGTTCTCGAAGTAGGCGACGCCGAGTCCGCCGCCGAAGTCGACGGTCTCCAGAGGGAAACCGAGCTGTCCGGCCAGGTCCTCCGCGGTGGCGAGGATGCGCCGGGTGTTCTCGACGACGTCCTCGTGGTTAAGAAACCGCGTCCCCATGTACGCGTGCACGCCCTTCACTCGGACGTTGCGGAGGGCCGCGAGGCGGTGCTTGGAACCGCGCAGTTCGGCTTCATCGATGCCGAACTGCCGGGGTTTACCGCCCATGGCCAGCCCGGACCCCTTGCTGCCGAAGGCCGGGTTCACCCGGAGGAGCACCGGGAAGTCGTCACGTCCTGCCGCTGCCAACAGCGAGTCGAGCAGGTCGAGTTCGTCCAGTGACTCGCAGACAATCGCGTGAATGTCGGCTTCGACGCACGCGGTGAGCTCCCTCTCGTCCTTGCCGGGGCCGAGGAAGATAATGTCGCCAGGGTCGACTCCCGCCCGCAGGGCGGTGGCCAGTTCGGCGTAGGAGGAGACCTCGGCTCCCGTACCGAACGAGTTCAGCAGGGCGCAGACGCTGATGTTCGGGTTCGCCTTGAGCGAATAGAAGATGTCGGCGCCGGCGGAGAGCAGGCCGCGCAACGTGCGGTACGTGTCCGCGAGGACGTCCGCGTCGTAGACGAACAGCGGGGTGCCGTACTTCTCGGCGAGATCCGCCATCGAATTTCCCTGGACACTGTTCTTCGAGGTCGTCATACGGTCACTGCCACCCGCCGTCGTCTTCGGGTGAGAGGCAAGGAATTCCCCTCTCCACCGGTGAGCTATCGGAGATGAACATTCGCTCTTTCATGACTCGCCTCTCGCTGGTTTGCTGTCCGGCGATAACGAGTCTGCGATGTTCGCAGCGGCGAGGGAAGGGCGGACGGTTGGCCTAAATGGGTCCTGACCTGTTCAGGACTGCGGTCGGATTAGTCATCCGGCCAAAGGGCCACGGCGAATCGCGACATTCTCCGGGCTGGACCGTTTGGGACACGCAAAAATGTGCATGCAGGTCCCACGCACCGCCCGGGCGCGGGCAGCGGCGGCGCGTGGCACGGGCGTCGAGAGGAGCCGGGCTCACTCCACGTCGTAGGGGTGGAGGGGCACTTCGGCCCGCCGCAGGGACCAGGCGGCCAGAGGGCTGCAGCTGGTGGTCGCGTGCTGCCAGATCCGCTTCGCCGCCGCCTCGGCCTCGTCCAGAGAGGCGGCGCGGAGGAAGAGGCTGACGACAAGGTGGGGCCGCGTCTGCGTGTGAACGGTGACGTGGTCGACGACGTCCGGCGCCGCGTCGTGGAGCGCCTGCTTGATCTCAGCGGGTGGGTGGGCATCGCCCGAGGGTGCAAGGGTGAGCTGTACGAGGTACATGAGTGGGGTGTCCTGTCCGAATGGCCATTCCCTTTCGACTCCTTGTCGATCGGCGACGTACGGGCCGTCACGGCCGGATGAGGCCCCTAGCAGCCGCGTGCAGGCCGGCCTGGAACCGGCTTCGCGCGCCGAGGTGGCCCATGAGCTTCGTGGCGATTCGGCGTGCCGTGCGGCCTGACACGCCCAGCCGCGCCGCAACGTAGTCGTCGGTGTGCCCGAGGGACAACAGCCTCAGGGCTTCCAGTTGTTGCGAACTGAGGCCCTGTTCGTCACTCGACTGGGCGCTCTCTCCCATGGGTTGGGCGGCCTGCCAAATATTCTCGAAAAGGGCGTACAGGGACGACACTACTCCAGCCGTCCGGAGGACCACCGCCCCGGCCGAGGTGTCGTCTGAGTCGACGGCGACGATGGCGATCTTCTTGTCGCAGATGATCAGGCGGTTCGGCAGCGAAGGCGCGGTGCGTATACGGCCGCCCCGTTCGACGAGCCAGTCCGCGTGCGCGACCGTGAGGGGATCGTTGCGGACGCTGTCCAGGTACACGGTGCGCATCTGCACCCCTCGCGCGAGCAGGGCGTTCGCGATCGGGCGCGAGCTGCGCAGGTTGGCCTCCGTCTGCGCTCCGCCCGGGGCGAAGGTCAGCAGCTCGTCCTGGACCTCGTTGTGAAGCGCCGCCAGGTAGTCGCGTACGGAGTCGACCCCGGTCAGGCGGTGCACCTCGCCCTTGGGACTCTCCTGGGTGAACTCCGACTTGAGCTGTAAGGCGGCGGCCTGGACCTCCTGCACGCGCTGCTGCTGGGCCGCGAGGTCGGCCCGTTCCTTGGCGAGCAGGATCTCCGCGGCGAGGTGAGGTTCCACGACGTGGAAGCTCTGAGGGTCTTCGAGGGAGTGCCGCACCAGGGCCATCTCGCCGAGGGTGTCGAGTGCTGCCCGTACGTCCTGCTCGGTCAGTTCGAGCCGGCGCACCAGCTCGGCCACGCCCTCCTGCGGATGCGCCAGCATCTCGCGGTAGACCACTTCCGCGGTGGCGTCGATTTTCAGAACGTCCAGCATGTACTTCCCTCTCTGCACCTGCGTGCGGTGGCGGGACGAGGGGGCGCGGGAGCCTGGTGGCAACGACGCCCTGTCCTCGTCGTCTACAGCGCCCGACGGTTGTCGAGCGGCAGCATTCCGAACTTGCGAGCAGCACACTGCGGCGCGGGCCGCTTCCAACGCACGAGGCAAGTCCTGGTGTTGGACGCGGTCGGGATGAACGACGACGGCGCGGCTACTCGCTTGCGACGGTCGAACACGGGGCGCTCCGGCCACCGTGCGACTGGGTCGGGCACCTCCTGACGGGGAGGGACGGCCAGGAGGCAGGAGGGCGTCGGCGTAGAACGGCGCCCGGTGCGACTTCAGCCGGCGCGGCTCGGATCCTGGCGCTTGTTGGCGAGGAAACGTGCCTTCTTCTCGCGGTTCCCGCAGGTGTTCATCTCGCACCATCTGCGCGTGGCGCCCCGACTGGTGTCGAAGAAGGCGGCCCAACACGTCGGGGACGCGCACAACGCCATCCTCCCCTCGCGCGCGCCCGAGACGATGTCGACCGCGTCGGCGGCGATCACGCTGAGGGCGTCCTCGACGGAGGCGGAACCCAGGTACCACTCCTGTTCGCCTCGGGACGAAAGGACCGCCGAGGCCTGGCCGCCCGTACTGCAGTCGTTGATGACCTGGATGGCTGCGGCGGGAGGGGGGACCTGCGTCGCGACGGCGGTGGCGGCTTCGTGGATCGCTTCACGCAGTTGCCGAGCATGCTCCAGCTGGGAATCGCTGCACGAAACGACCTTGAGCCCGTTGACCGCCAACCAGTCGACCAGCCGCTCGGGGACGGGAATGCGTTCGACGGGTTCACCGCAGCGTTCGGTGAGGGTCGCCGTGAAGCTGGTCGCCAGCACCTTGCCAAGACGGAACTCGGGGAATCGCTTGACGGACATGGAACCACCTTAGCCGGTTGCCATGTCGAGGACAAGCAAGAGAACTGCTCCAGGTGGTTCCGCGCTGCTGGAGGGCACGGCACCCCGCGTCCGCGTCTCCATGGACGGACGGTGCACTTCGCGGTCCTGATTAGGCCAAGGACGATTCAGGACACTCGAAGACCCTTTCTTTACTCTCTGCGAGCTTGCAGTATCGAAAGGGCCGGAGGACGGACCAATGAGCCGCGAGAAAAAAGGCCTTGGAATTCCGGCACCTCGCCCCGCGAGCCGATGAACTGCGCTCCTATACGGGCAGAAAAAGCCGCCGCTCCCCTGAAAAGGAGAACAGCACATGACTGTCGCTCAGCGCCCCGACCTGTATCCGACCCGAGTCCTCGGTGAGGCCGTTCCCAAGCCGCGGACGGACCCGTCGGTGTGGGGGGAGGCTCCGGGCCCGCTCGACGGCGAGCAGCTCAAGCAGTACGAGTCCAACGGCTACCTGGTCCTCGACGACCTGCTCTCCGCGCAGGAGGTGGACCTCTACCTCTCCGAACTCCGGCGCCTCGGCGAGGACCCGGCGCTGCGCGCGAGCGAGCGCGTCATCCTGGAACCGGAGTCCGACGAGGTCCGTTCCGTCTTCGAGGTCGAGAAGATCAGCGAGATCTTCGCCGAGCTGCTCCGGTCGCCCCGGCTCATGAACATCGCCCGCCAGGTACTCGACTCCGAGGTCTACATCCACCAGAGCCGGGTCAACTACAAGCCGGGGTTCGGCGGCGCCCCGTTCCACTGGCACTCCGACTTCGAGACCTGGCACTCCGAGGACGGCATGCCCCGGCCGCGCGCGTTCAGCGTCTCGATCTCCCTCACCGAGAACCACCCGTTCAACGGCCCGCTCATGGTCATGCCCGGCACCCACAAGACGTTCGTCCCCACGGTCGGGGCCACCCCGCAGGACTACCACAAGGAGTCGCTCCGCGTGGCCGCCCCCAGCGTCGGCTCCCCGGACCGCAAGCACCTGACGCGCATGGCGGAGGAGCACGGGATCGAGCAGATCACGGGTCCCGCCGGCTCCGCGGTGATGTTCGACTCCAACCTGCTGCACGGCTCCAACGGGAACCTCTCGCCGTTCGCGCGCTCGAACATCTTCATCGTCTACAACAGCGTGGAGAACACGCTGGGGGCACCCTACGCTGCGGACGCGCCGCGTCCGCAGTACCTCAGCAACCGCGAATTCCCCTACCCGCGGGGCATGTAGGGCACCCGCGCCCGTCGCCGTACAGGTGAGGCCGTGCTGGCCCCGGCCGTGGCGCCCCCTCTCCGGGCGCCGCACGGGCCGGGGCCCGGCTTGCGTAGTTGCGGCCGCCGGTCCGCCGCGGGGTCGGCCTCCGACGCGTTACTCGCGCGGCGCGCCAGGCAGGAGCGTGGAACCGGCTTGGCCGGTTGCCGTAGGAATCACGGACTGGTAGAACCGTCTTAGGTGGTTCACTTTTCGACTCGGAGACTTCATGGCGCCCTCGAAAACCAGCCCTGAGTGCCCTGCGGCCCACCGCGCGGCGCACGCACGTCCCACCGGGCTCGGAGAGAGAAGACCGACTGCGGATTTAGCAGTCCTGCCGGGCGTCGTCGCAAGGGTCCTCCCCCTGCTGCGCTCGCCGAAGAAAGCCAACTGAGACGAGGTCTGCCATGACCGGAACCGTCCTTGCTCCAGCGCGGTCCACCGCCGTGTCGAAGAAGGTCCTCTTCCTGCTGCTGCTGGTCCCCATGTTCCTGGGCGGTGTGGACTCCACCCTGTTCAACTCCATCGCCTACGACCTGCCGGTCCTGACCGACTCATGGCGCCTGTGGTTCATCGACGGGTACACGATCGCCCTCGCCTCCTGCGTCGTCCTCGGCTCGCGTCTGGGCGCACGCCTGGGTCCCGGTGTGACGCTGGCGACCGGCCTTTTCGTCTTCGCCCTCGCGGGGGCGAGTCCCGCACTGCTGGACTCGGCGACGATGTGGACAGGGAGCCGGTTCATCCAAGGCTTCGGCTACGCGCTGATCGTCTCCAGCGTCGCCTCGGTCATCGGTGGACTGCCCGAGACGTCGGAGCGCACTCTCGGCTACTCCCTGTGGATCACCACGTACGCCATCGGAGCCGGTGCAGGACCTCTGATCGGCCGGGCGTTCGTCGGCATGGACGCCTACACGATGCTCTTCTGGCTGCCCGCCGCCGTCGCCCTGGTGTGCGGGGTGCTCGCCACCGCGCTGCTGCGCGGCATCACTCTGGGACAGGCCTCGTCGACCAAGGTCGACGTCACCTCCTCCGCCCTCGCTTTCGTGGGCTTCGGACTCTTCGTGGCCGGTCTGCAGAGCCGTGGCGCCGCGTTCGGGCGCCTCCTCGCGACGGTCGCGGGCTGCCTGGTCCTGGCGGTCTTCTGCACGCGGCAGCTCCGCTCGCGCGACCCGCTTATCGACGTACGGATGCTCAGCTTCTCCCGTCTCGGCGCGCCCTCCCTTGCGCTCGTCGTGAGTTCCGCCAGCTACACGGGATCGGTCTTCCTGTTCAGCGCGGAGGCCGACTCGCTCCTGTCGATCGTGCCGGTTTCGGTCCTGGCCCTGTGGGTCTCCCTCGGCGGGTTCGCGTTCCACAAGCTCCAGGCTCGCTTCACCGCGGTGCACATGCTCCAGGTCAGCCTGGCCACCTGCGCCGTCGGCCTCATCGTGGCCGCCTTCGTCGGCCTGTGGCCCGCCAGTTTCCTGATCGGCCTCGGCGTCGGCGTCTCCATGGCCTCCGGCGACGCCTACCTGCTGGGCAGCGTCCCGCCGAAGGACGTCGCGCGCGCCGCGGCCCTCCAGGAGACGGCCCTCGCGGTGGGTGCGGCGCTGGGCGTGGCCGGCTTCGGCGGCATCTTCGCCGCCACCGGCTCGGTCGTGGGGACGGCCGTCATCACGGCGGTCATCATCGCCGTCGTCGTGGCAGCGCTGCGCTGCAACCGGGGCGTCTTCAAGGCGTAGCCCGAGCGCCTCGCGGGTCACGCGGGTGGCCACCGGTCCGCCGGTGACCACCCGCGTTCCGCGATCTACCGGCTGGCTGACGGTGTAGCGGGCGGTCTGCGTGTCGCGTCGAGCGTCACCGTCGCGTAGGACGGCGGGCCGACCGACAGCCGGTTGGTGACCAGCCGCATCGCCCATGGAGCCTCGGGTGCAAGCGTCGCCATGCGATTCCCTTTCCCCTTGCCGAACGCGGTCAGCCGGGCGGCTGCCGCCTGCACAGAATCGGTGCCCCGCACCTCTCCTGGCCAGTACCGTAGGGGTCGCGAACCGTGGCGGAAATACCACGCTCCGTATATAGAAAGCGGAGAGGGCGAAGCGTCGATGGCCAGCAGATCCGGCAATCCGCACTTGGCGCTGTGGATCTCAGCGTCCGGCTTGTCCCACGGCGAGGTCGCCCGGCGGATCGCCGTGGCGGGCAAAGCCCGAGGCCACCGCCAGATCGCACCGGACGCGACCCGCATCCGCCGCTGGATCGACGGCGAGAAGCCCCGCCCGCCAGTCCCCGCCCTGCTCGCCGACGTCCTCTCCGAGGCGGCCGGCCAGCCGCTCACTCCCGGTGATCTCGGCCTGACAGGTACCGGTGTGAATGCTGGATAGCTGGCGTCAGCAAGTACGACGGCGTCGATGTCCTGCGGGCAGGGGTCGGTGGAACACTGGCACCAGACGACGGGCTGACTGTGCGGGTCGGACGTACGACGCCCGGGCGAGACGTTGATTTCCGCGTCGGCCATCTGGGTCGCCAGCTGCAGGGCGAAGTGCTGGGCCTGGTCGCGGGTGCGGTGAATGGACACGATGCGGCGCAAAGAATGGCGTTCGATGGCGTGGGCGGTGCCGATCGCCGCAGCGCGCAGGCGCGGGAAATGCGCAAGGTCGGGCACCGCGAGGACATCGATCCGGTAGGGGGAAAGCAGCCCTTTGCGGACGAGCTCGGTTCGCGGCATGGATGACTGGATGTGCCCGAACAGCTGGTTGCCTGGCATGTCGACGCTGCCGTCGCCCACTTCCCCATCGCGGGCGGTCGGTGTGGGCAGGATCTGGGGTGTGGCGGTCAGGTACAGGCGTGCGAAGGCGGGAATGGCGTCGTCGTAGTGGATCGCCGCATAGGGGTGGTCGGCCGAGACCGGCTCGGCGGCGGTGCGGTGCGCCTCCTCGATCACCATCTGGTCCCATGGCGGGAGTTGGTGGTCCAGGTGGCTGCTGGCGATGACCTCGGCGTCATCGTGGCAGGCCACCAGAATGGCTCCGCCTTGTTGGGTGGCCATCCAGACGGCGATGTCCCGGGCGGTGGCCAGAGCGGCGGTGCTGCCCTGCCCTACCGCCACCACCTTCAAGGTGGCGATGGGGTTGTTGCAGTGCAGGCTCCAGGTTTTGATGACGTCGCGGAGAGCCGCCGCGTCGGGGACCAGGAGGAGGGTCTTCGCCGTGGGCTGTGCCTGGCTGAGGCCGCTGGCCGCCACGGTGGTCTTGCCGCCCCCGGCCGGCATGGCGAGGGTGAGGCGCCGTCCGCCGTCGCGCAGCACCTGCTCGAGTCCGTGCGGCCAGGACCGCCCCGCCAGCCAGACGGCAGGAGTGGGGGCTTCGTGCACAGTGCGGGCGTTGGCGGAGGTGTAGGAGGATCCGGTGCGGTCGGCCCGCCGACGGGCGCTGCTCTTGCGGGCGTGATCCTTGGGCATGACATGACCTCGAGTCCCGCCGCGCGCTGCCCCATGACCACGGCGCGGCGTCGAGTGACATGCGGGCAGTGGTGAAGCCTGCTGCACACCGTGCAGCTCGCGCATTTGATGCAGCCTCGCCGGAACTTGGTCCGGGCACCTTCGCCGCGAAAACAAGGGGCCGTTCATGGGCCGGCCCCTAGGGTGTGTCTGACAATGATCATGTCGCTGGTTGGCGGAGCCAGAGGATGAGTGAGGCGAGTTGGAGTCCGGCTCGGTAGCGGGTGGCG
>NZ_JBIWLW010000062.1:0-25409 GCF_044766385.1 Streptomyces sp. NPDC102274
CCGACCCGCACCGAACGCCGGATCATCAAGGTCCGCGTGCCGCGCCGGTGGGGACCGGCCCGCATCGCCTACCTCCTCGGGCTGAACCCCGCGACTCAACGCTTTCGGTGTGACCTGAAGGTGCAGTTGCATATCATGTGCGGGAGTTTGGATTGAGCGGGAGTGATATACCCTCACGCTATGAGTGGAGTGTGGTGCGGAATGGGCATCGACGGGTGGCATCTTTACCTTCTCGTTACCATCTGACGCTTGATCAATTTGATTTCCGGATGGCAGGGTGGCTCGGGTTGGCGTCCTAGGTCGAGTCGTGGTTCATGCCCCACCCCCCAAGGGGCTGGGGCGATGGTCCGTCGTAGCTGTTGCGTGAGCGACTCGTTCTCCCAGGTGGGAGTGGGTGTCGACGTGGTGGTGCGTAGCTGGGTGCACCCTGTCCGACCGAGGTCCCCGAGCCTTCCTGCTGTTTATGATGGGCAGCCTCAATGGCTACCTGCTTCGACGGAAAGCGATGAGATGATTCCGGAAGACTTGCAACGGAGGATCGCGGAAGTTCCGCCTTTTGAGCTGCCTCTTCCCCGGCATCACTTAGCCGCCAGGCAGGCTTCAGGTGTGTCCTGGTGTAGTGCTTTGTCGGCCTCTCTGGTATTGCGGATCGAGGCCTTAAAGACGGAACGCTGCATTCCGTCTGTGGTAATCCTTCTGGAATCTTTCACCGCCCTCCTGTGCCGTTACGGCAGCATGGATGCCATGTGCCTCGCCGCGCGGCTGCGGAGTACGCAGGAAAAACGGAATCGTCCCGCACTACTTTGGTCCGTGGCGCGTGGCGATAGCTCTTTCGGAGACCATCTCCAGGCGATGGCACAAGTTTTGGTCGTGCGACGAAGCCGTGGAACTGTACGCGGCCTTCTCCTCCCCTGTGCCAACTGAGATGTTCTGCGAACCCTTCGGCGTGCCGGCCGAACAGCGAGCCCACGGTGGGGGAGTACGACCACCATCAGCCTCATGGATCGCGTGGTGCGCGAACTCCTCGCCCATCCGGAACACTTGCACACCCTTCGCGCCCAACCCGACCGGTGGAACGACGCCGTCGAGGAGTCACCGCGTGTCCACCGTCCGGTCATGCGTCTGCCGATGTGATGGGCCATCGAAGACATCGACCTCGGCGAAGGAGCCGCCATCCGGGCCGGCGACGCCATGTGATCCGCTACGGAGCCCATGGCCGCGACACCGGCGTCCACGACGCCCCGGGTGCCTTCGACAGTGACCGAGCGGACAAGGACCACCCCGTCTTCGGGCTCGGCGCGCACTTCTGCCCCGGCTCACACCGCGCACGTCTTGAAGCCCAAGTAGCCCTGCCGGCGCTGTTCGACCGGTTCCCTCAGCTCGAACTCGCCAGCAAGCCCGACGAGACCGAGCCGGAGCACACCTTCATCGGCAACGGCGTCACCGCGCTGTCCGTATTCCTTCGGCACACGTAGTCGTGTGCGGATGAACGTCCCGCGTCGGTCGCCTCCTCAACAGGCTGACCGGCGCAGGTCAGCTCCCGACAGCCCCGGAGGACGGCGTCCCTCAGCCCGCTCGCAACCCCTGGAGATTCGGATGCCCGACGGTACCCACCCCTTCCACCGCACGTCACCGCGGCGGACCTGGAGAGCATGGCCGACCGGACGCGGCGACTCCTCGACGAGGCGCGCTACCTGAACCTGGCCACTGTGTCCCCGGGAGGCAGCCCAGGGGTGGCGACACTGAGGTACCCCTGGCCCGACGCCCCGCTGTACTTCCTGTTCGGCTCGGCGACCAGTTCCCAACACAGCCGGGACATCACGTCCTCCCCCCCAGATCAGCGGATCGCTCTTTCTCAGTGGCGGCAGTACGTGGGTTGGAGATCGCGGCGCAAGAGTGGTGGCTGACCGATACCCGGACCTGGGAACAGGACAGGATCGACCGGCGCATCGAGCTGCCGGTCGGTGTTTTCCGCAGGCGCGATGCCTTGTAGGCAAGCATGTAGACCGCCAATCGCCAATCGCGGAGCTCTGAAACCTTGTGACAATTCGTCAAGTCCTACACCGGGCAGCTGTGGTCGCCCAGCGCTCGGAACCCGCGCGCGAGGTCCCCCGTCCGCCCCCATTCCCGAGGCGCGCGGGAGCGCTTGTCGCCGGCTACGCCGTGTCTTCCTACGGAAACTATCTCAACCTCATCGCGTTGAGTCTGTTCACTTACGAGGTCACGGGCAGCGGGCTCGGCCTGGGACTACTCATGGCTCTGCGGTTGTTCGCCGGCTTCCTGGCCGGACTGGCCGCCGGTGCACTGGCGGCCAGGGTCGGCCGCAGGCGGTTGATGCTCATCGCGGATGTCTGTCAGGCGGCGGCGATGGTGGTTCTCGCGCTGTGTGTCAGGTCGGCCTCCGAAGGGTTGCTGGTCGCGGTTGTGATCGTGCTCGGAGCCGGAAACACCTTCTTCACTGTCGCTCTGCGCAGCGCGGTCCCGGTGATGGTGGGCTCCGGGGCACGGGTGCGGGCCAACGGCCGGCTGGCGACGGCGCGTTCCCTGGCCACCGTGGCCGGCTTCGCCTCCGCCGCACCTGTCATCGGGCTCGCGGGCCACGGCGCCGCATTCGCCGTGAACGCCGCCAGTTTCCTGGTGTCCGCGGCGGTGATCTTCTTCCTGCGCCTCCCGACCGACGAAGACCCGACCGACGAAGACCCGACCGACAAATACGAGGCCGACAAACACCGGACCGATGAAGCCACGTCCCTTCCACAGGGGTCCGTGCAGCCGAACCACGTTGCTGTCCGGCGTATCTGGACCGCGGTACCTGCGTTGCTGCTCGGCCTGATCCTGCTCAGAGGTGTCGACGCGCTTGCGTCTTCCTCCCACAACGTTGCGCTTCCTGTGGTGGCCGCTCTTCGCGCGCCACAGAATCCGGCCGCGTTCATGACCCAGTTCTGGGCCTCCTGGGCAGTAGGCACCTTGGTGGCCCACCAGTTGCTGAAGGGTCGTCAGGCCTCTCGTATGGAGGGCCGATGGGGCGTCCGCGCGCTCGCGGGCGGTACCTGTGCCATGTCACTGTGCTTCGTACTGGCCTTCACCGGCATTGAGACGCCCCTTCTGCTCATGGCGATCGTCTGCCTCGCGGGTATCGCGGACGGATTCACAGAGATCGTTTACACCTCACGGCTCCAAGCGGCACCGGACCGGGAACGAAGTCGTCTGTTCGGCCTGTCCGCCACGGCGGAGACCTGCGGATTCGCTCTCGGCATGGTGACCGCCGCGGCCGCGCTCGACCGGTGGACCGCACTCACGGTCGTGGGCGTCTTCCACGGACTGGCCTTCTGCGGAGCGGCGGTACTACTCCTCATATCTCTCAACGGCCGTCGCAAGGCAGGCCGAAAACCAGCATGACGAGAAGGAGCGCACACTCATGGACCGAACGCCCAAGGGAGCCAGTTACCGGGGTCCCGAGCTGACGTTCACCGACGACGATCCACTGGACGCGGTCAGCGCACTCCTGCGTGCGGCGGATCGCTTTCCCCGCGCGGGAGTCATCACTGTCGGGGACGAGGGCCGTACGAGTACGCTGCTCTATCCCGATCTCCTGTCCCAGGCCCGTCGTATGCTCACCGGACTGCGTGAGCAGGGCCTGCGTCCCGGCGCCGACATCGTGCTCGTCGGTCTACCGTTTCCCGACTTCTTCCCGGCCCTCTGGGGCTGTCTGCTCGGTGGCGCCAAGCCGGTGGCCATCGCCGAACGCGCCGAGCCGGGCGCTCCCGCCCTGGAACGGCTCCGCCACACCTGTCAGTTGCTGGGTTCGCCCTTGGTGGTGACGGACCGCGCCGGGGTGGCCGTGCTGGCGGTGGCTGCCCCGAGCCTGCGGGCCGTGGCTGCCGAGGACTGTATGAGTCACCCGTCGGCCGAGATCCATGAGGAGCCGGCGGGATCCGACGTCGCCCTGCTGATGCTGTCCTCGGGCAGCACCGGCGTGCCCAAGGCCGTACAGCTCACCCACGAAGGGCTGGCCGAGTTCGCGGCGAGCACTCGGCGGATCCTGGGCGTACAGCCCGATGACACGACGGTGAACTGGCTTCCGGTGGACCACAGCGGAGCATTCCTGCTGTACCACCTGCTCGAGGTGTTCGTCGGCTGCACCAATGTCCACGCGTCGCCCGGTCATGTGCTGGCCGCGCCGCTCCGCTGGCTGGATCTGCTCGACGAGCATGCGGCGAACCACAGTTGGGGGCCGGCCTTCGCTTATCGGCTGATCACCGACGCGATCCGCGAGCGCCCGGACCGCACCTGGGACCTGAGCGGGATGAAGACCCTCTTGTGCGGCGGAGAGAAGATCCCACTCCAGGTGATGAACGGGTTCCTCGCCGCCGTGGAGCCCTTCGGCGTTCGAGCTGAACACCTGGTTCCCGCATGGGGGATGGCAGAGACGGTCACGGCCATCACCTACGGAAAGCTCGACGGTCCGGCAGCCGTCCAGCGCATACGCAAGGACAGCTTGGGCGGGCGGCTCATCCGTGCCGACGAGGACACGCCGGAGCGGAACATCCTGACCTTCGTCGCCGTCGGAGCGCCCGCACACCGTGCGGAGGTGCGCGTCGTCGACCAGCGCGGAGAGGTTCTTCCCGAGGAACGGATCGGCAGGCTTCAGGTGAGGTCCGCCGCGCGTGTCACCCGTGGATATGTGAGGAACGCGGAGGCCGACCGTGCTGCTTTCCCGGCCGGGCGGGACTGGCTGGACACCGGTGATCTGGCGTTTCTCACCGACGGCCAGGTGACGATCACAGGCCGGAGCAAGGATCTGATCATCGTGAACGGGCACAACGTCTATTGCTATGAGGTCGAGGACGTCGCCGCCGTCGTGCCGGAAGTCCGGGCGGCCGGAGTTGCCGCCGTCGGAGTACCCGATCCGGACACCGGCACGGAGTCTCTTGTCGTGTTCTTCGTCAGCCTCGGCAGCGCCGACGCGGACGAGCGCGTCGCCGGCCGTATCAAGGCGGCCATATTTGCCGGGCTCCGGCTCACCGTCGCGCGTACCGTACCCGTCATCGAAACGGAGTTCCCGCGCACACCGGCGGGGAAGATACGTCGCACTGAACTGCGCGACCGCCTGCTGGCAGCCGTCTTTGACGCTGCCCCGGGCAAGGAGAGCGATCTGTTCGAGACGGTGCGGGAGAACGTCGCCGCACTCCTCGGACACACGGCGAACACGGAAACACCCTTCTACGAGCTGGGCATGAATTCCCTTACCCTTACCCGACTTCGTGGCCGACTGGAACAGCGTCTGGACCGTGCCATACCGCAGACCGCCTTCTTCGAGCACCCGACGGTCTCCGCGCTCGCGTCGTATCTGGCTGCCGCGCAACCGACATCGACATCGACATCGACGCCGTCGCCGTCCCAGGCCCTGAACCGGGACTCGGACCCGGCACCGGAAGCGCCTTCGGGAAGGGCCGCGGCAGCCGAGGCGCCGGAGCACCGGATCGCCGTCATCGGAATGTCCGCCCGTTTTCCGGGAGCGCCGTCGGTCGACGCGTTCTGGGCGAACCTCCGCGATGGCAAGGACAGCGTCAGTGTCTTTCCGAGGCGTGAAACCCCGCCGGACCATGTCCCCGTGGGGGGTGTGCTGGAAGACATAGAGGGCTTCGACTCCGACTTCTTCGGAATGAGTCCCAGGGAGGCCGGGCTCACCGACCCCGCTCATAGGCTCTTCCTCGAGTGCTGCCACGAGGCGCTGGAAGAAGCGGGCTACGCGGCCTCGGACCGCGACAGCCGCGTCGGTGTGTTCGCGGGCTCCGGAATGAATCTCTACGATCACCAGAAGGCGTTTCCGAAGGAATCACCGGGCTCCGAGGGCGATCCGGCCACGGGGCTGCTGACGGTCATGGGGCGGCAACCGGACTTCCTCGCCACCCGAGTCTCCTATCGGCTGGGCCTCACCGGCCCCGCCATCGGTGTCCAGACGGCGTGCTCGACCTCGCTGGTCGCCGTACACCTGGCCGCCCAGTCGCTGATCAGCGGCGAAGCCGACATGGCTCTCGCGGGCGCCGCTGCCGTGCACACCCCACAGGATTCCGGCTACCGCAGCCATCCGGGTTCCATCCTGTCGCCGACCGGGCGATGCCGGGCCTTCGACGCGGATGCCGACGGCACTGTGGGCGGAAACGGAGTCGCCGCCGTACTGCTCAAACGGCTCGACCGTGCCCTCGCCGACGGCGACACCGTTCACGCCGTCATCCTCGGCTCGGCGGTCAACAACGATGGGGCGGGCAGAGCAGGGTTCAGCGCGCCCGGGCTGGTCGGCCAAGCGGAGGTCGTACGGCAAGCACTGCGGAGAGCCGCGGTTCCGCCGGACACAGTCTCCTACGTGGAGGCTCACGGCACCGGTACACAGCTCGGTGACCCGGTGGAGTTCGAGGCGCTGTCGCGAGCCTTCGGCGAAGGAACAGAGCTCACAGGCTTCTGCACTGTGGGCTCGGTGAAGCCTGCTGTAGGCCACCTGGACAGCTGTGCCGGCATGGCAGGGCTGATCAAGACCGTCCTCATGCTGAAGCATCGCACCCTCATACCGACGCTTTACCTGCGCCGAGCCAATCCGGCTCTGCCTCTCGACGGCGGCCCATTCGTGCTCGGCACAGAACTGAAGCCCTGGACCGCGCGGCCGGGGCTGCCACTCAGAGCCGGTGTCGGTGCGCTCGGCGCCGGGGGCACCAACGCACACGTGATCCTGGAACAGGCGCCGCCCCGTCACGTCCCACCCCCTGCCCGGTATCCGGTGCTCGTGCCCGTCTCCGCGCGAGACCCGGAGACTCTGGCCGAACTCGTTTCCGGCCTGCGACGCCGGCTGCTGGACCAGCCCGACCTGGACCCCTCGGACGTGGCCGCCACTCTCGCTCTGGGCAGGCCCCACAGGAAGCACCGCACGGCCGTGGTGGGGCGTACGACGGAAGAGATCGCCCGAGCACTGGGGGGCGCGGCCGTCGATGGCGGTCCCTTCACCAAGCAGACTTTCGCCTACGCGGGCCAGGGCAGTGCTCGCCCAGGCATGGCGCGTGAGATCAGCGAAGCCCACCCTGACGCCCGAAGGATTCTTGACCTGTGCGAGCGGGTCTATGCCGAGGAGTTCGGTGGCACTCTGCTCCCTCTGCTCCTGGAGACGACCACGGGGCACCCCGGTGCCGTCTGGCCGACCGGCACTGCCCAGCCCGCCCTCTTCGCCCATCAGGTGGCCCTTACGGAGCTGTGGCGCGCTGTGGGCGTCCGCCCCGCACTCGTGCTCGGACACAGCGTCGGCGAGTACGCGGCGCTGTGTGCCGCCGGAGCCATGTCCGTCGAGGACGGTCTGCGGATCACCGCCTGGCGGGGGAGGCTGATGGAGCAGCAATGCGGGCCCGGGGGAATGCTGACATTACGGGCCGACATGAAGACCGCCCTGCGTATAGCGCACGCCTCGGGCGCTGAACTGGCCGCGATCAACGGGCCGCTCTCCCACGTCGTGTCCGGCCCAACGGATGTGTTGAGCGAAGCGTGTCGTCTTCTCGACCAGGAGGGCGTTGCGTGGCGTGCTGTCCCCGTGGACCGGGCCTTTCACTCGGCGGAGCTCGACCCCCTGCTCTCCGAGTTGTGCTCCCGCGCGGAACGCCTGGAACTTCACCCGCTGCGTGTTCCCCTGGTGAGCACCCTCGACGGCACGATACGTCCGGCGGGTTGGACGGTCGACGCCGACTACCTCGTAAGCCAGGCACGACAACCAGTCCGCTTCGACTTGGCGACAGCGACAGCGGCACGCGAAGGCTGCTCGGACTTTCTGGAGATCGGCAGCGGCGATGTGCTCACCCGTCTTGGCAGACACTGTCTGCCTGACAGCCGCTGGGTGCCCGGCCAGGGGCAAGGACGCGAACAGTGGCGAGGTTTCCTGGTGTCTCTGGGGGAGTTCTATCGGCGGGGAGCCGAGGTCGACTGGCAGGCGGTCTCTCGCGGGGGAGGCCGGGTGCCGCTCCCCGGCCATCCACTGAGGCGGCGTCGTTACCCACTCCTCGATGCCGTGGCCGGTGCGCAAGAGCGGTCTTCGGCATCCGAGCTCACGACGGCCGTACCAGCGGTGGTGCCGACATCGACGGTCAGCGGCGGAACACTCGACGAGATCACCGCCACCATTCGCGAGCTGACAGCTCGGAAGCTGGCTGTCGATACGGAGGATGTCGCGCCCGACCGTTCATTCTTCGCTCTGGGCGCCGACTCTCTGACCCTGATGAACATGACCACCGAGTTGCAGCGGCTCCACGGAGTGCGCATCCCCGTTCGGGAGCTGTTCGCCGACGCCGACAGTCCGCGCAAGCTCGCCGAACTCGTCATACGACTCGGCGGCGGTCCGCGCCCGGCGGCTCCTCCAACGGCATCCGCGGAAAGGGAAGGCGTGGAACCGCAGTTGGGGGAACTGCCGCCGGGGGCTCCTGAGACGATGCCCTGTACCGTCCCGGAGCCGGAGCCGGAGCCGGAGCCGGAGCCGGAGCCGGAGCCGGAGCCGGAGCCGGAGCCGGAGCCGGAGCCGGATCGTGAAACGGGCCTGCGAGATGTTGTGACGCAGCAGCTGCGGCTTGCCGGGCAGCTCGTGGACCAGGTCACAAGCCTGATGTCCCGCCAACTTGAGATGTTCTCGGGCGCGACATCGGTACCAGCCGACGCCGCCTTGTCATCACCCATCCCTCCCATTGCCGGGGACACGCATGCCGACACGGCCCCAATACCGCATGCTCCCGCTGAGGTTCCCGCACCGCTTCCAGTGGTCGAAGCAGCCCAACCCAACGACAGCGGCTGCGACTTCAGCCTCTACTTCTTCGGTGACTATCCCGAGACCGGCACCCCTGACACCTACCGGCTGATCATGACGGCCGCCGAGTTCGCGGACCGCCACGGCTTCCACGCCCTGTGGTTCCCTGAGCGGCACTTCAATTCGTTCGGTGCGCCTTTCCCCAACCCCTCCGTGCTCGCCGCCGCGCTCGCGTCCCGCACCAGCAGGGTTCGGCTGCACGCCGGCTCAGTCGTTCTTCCACTGCACCACCCGGTTCGGGTCGCGGAGGAGTGGGCGGTCGTCGACAACCTCTCCGGCGGTCGGGTCGGCCTCTGCTTCGCGAGCGGCTGGCACGCCAAGGACTTCGCGCTGGCGCCGGAAGTCTTCGGCGCGCATCGCGAGGCGATGTACGAGCGGCTGGAGACGGTACGCACGCTCTGGTCGGGCCAAGCACTCACCATGGCCGCGGGAGACGGCGAACCTGTCGAGATCCGGCTGCAGCCACGCCCCGTACAGGACATGCCGCCCCTGTACGTAGCGGTGGTGGGGAATCCCGACAGCTACCGGCGTGCCGCGGCCGAGGGGCTCGGCATCGTCACCAACCTGATGTCGCAGTCGGTCGAGCAGCTGGCCGAGAACATCGCGCTCTACCGGCGCACCCGAGCCGAGCGCGGTCACGATCCCGCGACGGGGCGGGTCGTGGTCTTGGTACACACCTATCTCGGTGCGGACGCCGAGAGCGCTCGCGCCGAGGCGTACCAGCCCTTCGTCTCGTATTTACGCTCTTCGCTGGCCCTCTTCGACCAAGTCACCAACAGCCTGGGCTTCGAAGTCGACCTGGAGAACACGCCCCAGGAGGACGTGGACTTCCTGCTCAGCCGCGCCTACGAGAGTTACTGCGCCTCACGTGCCCTGATCGGTGACGCCGAGTCGGTGGCCGGAACGCTACGAAAGCTCCTACGAGCGGGGGCGGACGAGATCGCCTGCTTCGTGGACTTCGGCATCCCCGCTGACAAGGTGCTCGCCGCGCTTCCCGCGCTCGACGCTCTCCGGGCTCGCACACAACAGGCGTCCGCAGACCTTGAGCCCGTTCGAAGGCCCCTGTCGCCCGCTCAGCGCCGTATCTGGCTCGTGGAACAGATGTACCCGGGCACCAGCATGTACCACGAGCCGAAGGCGATCCTCCTGGACGGCCCGCTGGATGTGGCCAGGCTGAGGTGGGCCGTGCGGCGCACCGTCGCGCGTCAACCCGCTCTGCGTACTCTCTTCGGCACCGTTGACGGTGTCCCGTACCGGGAGAGCCGCGAGGACGTTGTGGCCGACTGCCCACTGGAGGACCACACGGGTTCCACCGAGGCGGAGGCGCTGCGCTCCGTTCAGCTGACAGAGGGGGCCAGGACCTTCGATCTGACGACGGGACCGCTGTTCTCCTGCCGACTGCTGCGACTCTCGGACGAACGGCACCTCCTGTTTCTCCTTGCCCATCACATCGTCTTCGACTCGTCGTCCACCGTCGTCTTCACCCGCGAGCTTGCCGCTCACTACCGTCCTTCGCGCGACGGCGACCCGGTTCTCCGGCCCCTCGTCCCACATCGGGAGGCCGCTGTGGCCCCTGACCGGGTGGCCGAGGTGCTCGCCTTCTGGCGACGTGAACTGGAGGGCGCCCCCGATGTGTCCCTGCCCTCGGATCGGCCTCGTCCGCCCGTCCGCTCCGGCGCGGGCGGGAGCCACACCCACACGCTGGACGCTCGAATGGTTGCCCGGCTGAGGGATTTTGCCGGGGATCGGCGTTCGACTCTGTTCATGGTGATGACCGCCGCGATCGGTGCCGTACTCGGCCGTTTCAGCGGACAGGAGGACATTGTGGTCGGAACGGCCGTGGCGGCCAGGCCGGAGGGCGCTGAGGACGAGATAGGCCTGTTCCTCGACACCGTCGCCCTCCGACTCGATCTCACCGGCGACCCGGGATTCACCGAACTGCTGCGCCGGGTGAAGGAACGCAGCGCGGCCGCCTACGAACACCGGGACGTTTCCTTCGACGAGATCGTCTCCGAGCTCAATCCGCATCGCGCCCCGAGCCGCAACCCGCTCTTCCAGGTGATGGTGGAGTACGAGAACGAAGGAGAGGTGGACTTCGACCCGCCGAGGCTGAACGCGACGCTCATCGACATGCCCTCCGAACGGGCACCCTTCGACCTCAGCTTCTACGTGACGCATCACCAGCAGGGCCTGCGATTCATGACCGAGTACGACACGGACCTGTTCGCGGAGAGCGATGTGCGACGGCTCGTGGACTACATGGAGCAGGTGCTGCGGCGGGCCCTCGCGGATCCCGAAGCCCCGCTGTCCGCGCTCACCGCGCTCACCGACACTGATCGCACCGGCCTGGCGCGACTCGGCCGGTGGCTGGAGCCCCTGCCCGCCGTCGAGGAGACCCTGCACGGACTGTTCGAAGCACAGGCGCGCCGGACCCCGGACGCCGTAGCTCTGCTCACCGATACAGGGCAGGTGTCATACAGCGAGCTCGACCGGCGGGCGTCCCGTCTCGCGCGATGGCTGCGGTCGCGGGGGGCCGCCCGCGGCGAACGGATCGCGGTGGTTCTCCCACGGGGCCCCGAACTGATCACGGCACTGCTGGGGGTGCTGAAGAGCGGGGCCGCCTATCTCCCGGTCGACGCGTCCCTGCCCTCGGCCCGCGTCGAACAGATACTCGCCGACGGCCTTCCCGCGCTGGTGCTGACGGATGAGGCAACGGCGGGCAGATATACCGCTCTCCCGGAGTGGCACGTGCACACGGTGGAGGGGGCCACCGGCGAGGGGCAGCCGGAACACACACTGGATGCCGAGGTCCATGACGTACGCACCGAGGATCCCGCCTACTGCATCTACACCTCGGGTTCCACCGGCCGTCCGAAGGGTGTGGTCGTGCCCCACCGGGGCCCCGTCAACCTGGTGTTGCGCCACATCGAACAGCATCCAGCCCTACGCACCGTGCAGTGGACATCGCCCGCCTTCGACGTGAGCGTGCAGGAGATCTTCACCACCCTGGCATCCGGTGCGGCCCTTGTGCTTGTCGACGATGAACTGCGGCACGATCCGGTGGCACTCACCGAGACGCTGCGCCGCCACGAGGTGCAACGGATGTTCATGCCGTGCACGCCGCTGAAGTACCTGGTCAACACCGGTCCCCACGTGCCGGCGCTCCGGGAACTGTTCTCGGCGGGGGAGGCCTTGGAACTCACCCCGGCGTTCCTCCGGTTCCTCGCCGCGCATCCGGAGTGTGCGCTGTACAACCAGTACGGCCCGACCGAGACCTCCGTCATCGCCACCTCGCACCGGGTCGACCCCACCCGGGGCACCCACCCGCCCATCGGAACTCCTCTTCCAGGCGTGCGCGTCAAGCTGCTCGACGTCGCCGGTATCGAGGTGCCCTGGGGCGTCGCGGGTGAGATTCATGTGGGCGGCACCGCGGTGTCGCACGGCTACCACCGCAGTCCCGACGAGACCGCCGCGGTCTTCCGGTCCATCGGCAAGGGAGAGCTCTTCTACCGCACCGGAGATCTGGCCCGCTGGAACTCCGACGGATCGCTTCAGTATCTCGGACGCATCGACGACCAGGTCAAGATCAGAGGCCACCGCGTCGAACCCGCCGAGGTGCAGCAGGCACTGATGCGTCGGCCGCAGGTCCGCGACGCAGCTGTCCTGCCCCGCAAGGACAGCCATGGGGAGACAGAACTCGTCGCGTACATCACGCCGTCGACTCCCCGTTCCGAACCCGCCGAAAGCCTGTGGGCCGAGTTGGCCGCCGAACTTCCCGACCACCTCGTGCCCGGACACCTGGTGTGGCTGGACAGACTGCCGGTGAACACGGCCGGGAAACTGGATCGTCGGCGACTGCCCGTCCCTCGGGCAGGGAGCGGCCCGGTGAACGAGGACGAGAGACCGAACACCCCCTTGGAGAAGACGCTTCACGAAATGTGGTGCACCGAACTGGACGCGAGCAGCGTGCCGGTCACTCGCTCGTTCTTCGAACTCGGTGGCCACTCTTTGAGCGCCGTACGGTTGTTGAACAGACTGGCCGTAGAGCAGAGCTTTGCCCTGTCCATGGCGGACTTCTTCCGCGCGCCGACGATCCGGGCCGTCGCCCACCGCATCGACTCCGGCCCTGAGCTGTCGGTGGAAGCCGTCCCCATGCCCGCGACGCTGCGCAGACTGTGGCGCCGCCATCACGAGCGCGCGGACCCCAGCGTCTACAACGTCGCTCACCGGATCGACCTGCGAGGCGAACTGGACCCGGCCGGCCTGACCCGGGCGCTCGATGCACTCGTACGACGCCACGGTGCCCTGCGAAGCAGGGCCCTGCGCCGCGACGATGAGCTTCTGGTCGAGACCTTGCGGGAGGTTCCGGTCGACGTCCCCATCGACGACCTCACCCGGTTCGACGCGGCGGCCATCGACCGCTGGTGCCGGGTGGAGGCGACGCAACCGTTCAGGATGGACCGGGCACCTCTGTTCCGTTTCCGGCTCGGCAAGCGGGCCGGGAGCCAGTGGGTCCTGATGGTCGTTCTGCACCATGCGGTCTGCGACGGCTGGTCAATGAGCGTTCTGTGGAACGAGCTTCAGGCCTTGTACAACCACGGGGGCGCGAAGCCCCTCGACCCGCCCAGCACCCACTTCGCGGACTACGCGCGCTGGGAGGCGGAGCAACTCCGCGGCCCGCGCCGAGCCCAACTCGAGGCCTTCTGGAAAGCTGAGCTCGGGGATGTCCCTCTGCGCCTGGAGCTGCCCTCCGACCGTCCTCGGCCGGCCGAGCTCTCCGGCAGAGGAGCCTTGCACCAGCACCTCGTCGACGGTGCCGTACCGGGACGCGTCGCCGAGGTCGCTTCGCGTCTTGGCACCACGCCCTACACCGTGCTCGCCGCCACCTTCGCGGTATGGGCCGCCCGACTGCGCGACGGCTCCTCCGACGTCGTGTTCGCCGCCTCAAGTGCCAACCGCGCCGGCCGCCAGGAGCACGAGGGCGTGGTGGGTCTGCTCGGGGACTCCGTTCTGCTGCGCGCCCGTATCTCCGACGCCACCACGTTCGCCGATCTCGTCGACAACCTGGGAGACACCCTCTTCAACGCCCTCGACCATCAGGGGCTGCCGTTGAATGAGATCGTCCGCGTACTGGCGCCCCAGGACATGGACAGGCTCTATCCCACAGTCCTGTTCACTGTTGTCACCACCCCTCCACCCACGCTCCACCTGGACGGGCTGACGGCGAACATCCGGAGTGAGCCCACCGTTGATGTCGCCCGCAACGAGCTGTACGTCGTCCTGGTGCCTCGGGAGGGAAGCATCGACCTGATCTTCGAGTACTCCACGGACCTCTTCGACGCGGCGACGATCGCACGCTGGGCAGAGGACTTCACACGGCTGCTGTCGGTCGGCACCGACCGGTCGGAGGTGCCGCTGTCGGTCCTGATGCATGCCGCCACGCCGGGCGACTTCGTGAGTTGAGGGTGTGAGGAGCGGGACGTGAGCGTCGCACGCCCGCTGCCTTGGGACAGCCGCCCGGGAACGTGGAGACGACGCCGTACGCGCGCGAGCACCCGGGGCCGGTGGGAGCCCACGCTCCCACCGGCCCATGCTCAGCACTCGCTCACTCGGAGCGTGGCTTCGGCGTGATGAAGAACGCGAGAAGAGCGGCAGCAGTGGCAACGATCGCCCCTGTCGCGAAGCCACGCGAGAAGCCTGCGGCGTCGGTTCCGGCGATGCTTGCCGCGGCCATGCTCGACACGACGGCGGCGCCGAGCGAGGCCCCGAACTCATGGAACGTGCTGACGATTCCAGACGCCAGGCCGGCTTCGTGTGGTTCGATCTGACCCAATGCCGTGGCGGAAGCGACCACAAAAACCACTCCAGTGCCCGCGGCCGCAACCGCGACGCCGATCACCAATGCTGTGGTCCCGCCCCAGAGTGCGGGAACCGCCATGCCGACCGCGGCGAGGAGAAGTCCGAACACTCCGAGCGTACGAGGTCCAGTGCGGCCGATGACCCGGCCCGCGGCGCTCGCCCCTGCCATCGTCGAAAGGGCCACGGGGAGGAAGAGCAGGCCGGTGACCAGCGCACCGTACTCACGATAGTCCTGCAGATAGAACGTGCCGAGGAAGAAGACCATGATCATCAAAGCGGTGGCCACGAGGATCAACAGAGTCCCGGCCGCTACCGGTCGGCGGATCAGCAGCCTGATATCCATGAGCGGGCTCGCGGCCAGGCGCTGACGAACCACGAAGGCTATGTAAAGGATCGCGGCGGCCACGAAGAAGGCTGCGGTCGTCAGGGTCGCCCACCCTTGGTCTCCAGCCCTGATCAGGGCATAGGTCAGAGTGCCGGTCGCCGCGGTCACCAATGCCGCGCCCGCTATATCGAGTCGCCCCCTCGTGGCCGGGTGCGGCCGCGCCGGGAGTTGTGCACGAAGCGTCAGAAGCACCACGAGCCCAACGGGGACGTTGATGTAGAAGACCCATGGCCACCCCGGTCCCGCTGTGAGAAGTCCGCCGAGGAGAACCCCCAGAGCAGCGCCACTGCCGCCGAGCGCGGACCAGATCCCCAGCGCCTTGTTGCGCTCGTCGCCCTCGAAGAGGGTGACGACCAGCGACAGCGCCGCCGGGGAAAGGACAGCTGCGGCGAGGCCCTGTGCGACACGACCTCCCAAGAGCACGGGTCCGGAGGTGGCCAGTCCCGTGATCAGTGATGCGGCGGCGAACAGTGCCAACCCCAGGAGCGCGAGGCGGCGGGCGCCGAACAGATCAGCCGCGCGACCACCGAGAAGGAGAAGGCCACCGAAGGCAAGGGTGTAGCCACTCACCACCCACGTGAGCGTCTCGCGCCCCAGCCCGAGCTCCGCCCCCATATGGGGCAAGGCGATCGCTACGACAGTGACATCAAGGATCAGCATCAATTGTGCGATGCCGACGAGTCCGAGGATCTTCCAGCGTCGTGGGTCGGGGCTCTGGGCCGGTCTGGTAGAGGTCGCGGATTCGGTCATGGCGTTCAATCCCCTCGGTAAGTCGAACAGAGGTGTTCGAGTTCCGTCGGATACTGTAACTCATACATGGCTGTTCAATTTGAGGGGTGGCATGTCCCGCACGGAGACCAAGTCGGCACGTAGAGCTGACGCCCAGCACAACGTTGAGAAGATCCTTGCCGCGACAGTCGCCTGCCTGAGCCGGAACCCGGACGCGAGCGTGAGTGAGATCGCGCAGGCTGCCGGGGTGGGCCGCGTGACCCTTTATGGACACTTCTCGTCCCGGGACGCCCTGATCGAGGCCTCACTGAAACGACTTCTCGCCGAAGGAGACCAGGTCCTGGAACGACTGGATCTCACGGGCGACCCTCGGGAGGCGCTGCGGGCTCTGATTGAATCGAGCTGGCTGCTGATCGCCCAGTCGAGCGCCGTCCTCCAAGCGGCGCAGACGATCCTGCCGCCCGGACGGGTGCACGAACTCCATGCCAAGCCGGCGCAGCGCGTCGGCGACCTGATTGGTCGAGGTCAGGCGGAAGGGATCTTCCGTGCAGACCTCCCCGCGAACTGGCTGGCCGACGTCCTGCACCACGTCATCAAGGGCGCAGCGACAGACGTGACCCATGGGCGGCTGGATCAGATGGACGCTCCGCGCTTCATCTCGGAGACGGTCCTTGGCGCCTGCAGGCCCGTCGGTAAGGAGCCGACTTCGACCAGCCCTTGATGTTTTCAATCAGCGGGCCCCGGCTTCGAGACGACCCTCATGACGGGCTCCTGCCTGACGCTGGGGCGTTCAGCCCCGGGCCGGAGCCCCCGCGAGAAAACCGTCGAACAGAGCCGGAGGAACGCATCCGGCGGCGGCTCGTCCGGCAGGTTCCGCTTGACGCGGCGGACCGGCGGATCGCCCTCGACCAGCCGTACTGCTTCGCCAGCCACATGGGGAACGCGCTGTCGACCGGAGGGAAGTCGAAAGGCTCCGCGAAGTCGGGCGACGTCCCGCGCAAGAACGCTGCGGCGGGGGGGGGGGGGGGGGGGGGGGGGGGGGGCGGCGCCCCCCCCCCCCCCCGCGCCGCACAATGGCGGGGGTTTTGGCAGAACCGCGCTTGCGGTAAAGGAGTTTTCAGGAAGCCTGCGGGCATTGCTCCTTTCAGGCACCCGTTGTGCGGCACTCGATGTGCCCGTGGTGCCTGCTCGGAGCATGCATGACTTCCAGAGAAGGCCGTCAGGTCGTGGTGGTGCCGCTGCGACGCCGGAACCACCACACGCCGCCGCCGACGAGCGCGACGACGACCACCACAAGAGCGACGATCGCGACAGTGCTTGTGCCTTCGTCCTTCGCGCCGGCCGTATCGGCTTCGGCGGTGCTCTGCGTGGCCGTCGGCTCACTCGCCTCTGGGCTGGACGGCGCAGCCGTGGTGGGCTCGGCGGACGGGCTGGGGCTGATCGACTCGGCGCCGGGCTCGGCGGGTGCGAGTTCGAGGACGGGCGCGGTGCTGCCGTGCCCGCCTTCCGCGGGCTTTTCGAGTTCGATCCATCGGTCGACGCGACCGTCGCTGTAGGTCTGGAGCGCCTTGAAGGCCAGTGACTCGGCATCCGGGAGCTGTCGTACGGTCACGGCGTACGCGGCGTCCTCGCCGATGGCGACCGCTGGGCCGCCCACGGTGTAACCCCGCTCGGTGACCGCGAGTTCCCACCCCGCGGGGCCGTCCTTGTACGTGACGTCGGCAGGGGTGATGCCCTCCGGCAGGATCACTTCCAGCTTGGTGATTCCGGCCTTGTCGGACTCTGTCTCCGCGTTGAAGTCAAGAGTGACGTTCTCGGCGAGGGCGCTGGCACCCTCGGCCTCGACTTCGACGTGCGCCGAAGCCGGTACGGCGAGAGCGAACGAGGTCGCCAAAGCCAGGACGGTGACGGCGGACAGGCGGCGCGCGAAGCGCGGCCGGGTGATACGGGACACGGGTAACTCCCATGGTGATGAAGGTTTTTGCGGGCATGCCGAAGCACGCCCCGAGGTCAGGTGACGACAGCGGGCCGCCTTGTCGGAGGACCTCGGCGCACCACTACGTGCGCCAGTACCAGGGAGTTGCGTGGAGGCGACTGCGCTCGTGCTCGGAGAGGTCGCAGAACGCGGGACGCCGTCCGGACAGGTCCTATCGGGAGCAGCCGTACGACGAACTCGACGATGACGTCACCGAGGCACTCCCCGACGGTCGAGCACGCGGCGTCCGCTCGCTGTAGGCACCAGGCAACCAGCAGAGCCGCCACGATGTGCGTCGCGGTCATCGTTGTCCCGTGATGGCCGGCATGCCATGCCTCGTGCACTCCGTGCGAAGCGCCGTGGCCGGCCGTCGTGTGCGGATCCCCGGCGGAGTGGCCTGGTGCGCGTGCGAGCCACAAGTGCAGCGTGACCTGCGCGGCTCCGGTGGCTGCCGTCACCGCGGGCAGTGACCTCGGCCTGCGCGTGGCCGGGACCGTCACGAGGAAGAGCAGGCCGAGGGGGGCCCAAACGGTTCGCCAGGGCACCGGCTGTGCCGAAGCCAGGTGGTGCCCTGTGACAGCGAGTCCCGTACTCGTCGCGGCGAACACTGTGGCGCGGGCAGCGGCCACCGGCACGACGGTCAGCAGACTTGAGCCGACTCGACGCGCTGCGCGGGAACCGATCGTCCACACCATGGCGGCCACCATCATGAGCCATCCCCGACCCTCGACGGAGAGAGATCCGGAATGTCCGCCGGCGCCCGGACCCTCAGGTCAGTCTCTGGGCCTCGGGCCAGGTGCGGTGGTGTTGGTCGATGGCGTAGCGGTGGCGGTGCTGCCAGCCTTCGTCGACGGGGCGGGCGCCGGTGAGGTGAGGGTGGCTGGGGGGCAGGTCGTTGTGGATGTGGTCGAGCCGTGCGGGGTCGCGGGTGGGCCAGATCACGGTGGCGGTGAGGGTGGCGGCCAACGCGATGGCGCCGAGGACCACGGCGGTGACCGGCAGGCCCGCGCGGGCGGCCAGCCATCCTGCGAGGGGGTACGTCAGCAGCCAGCAGCTGTGCGAGAGGGAGAACTGGGCGGCGAAGGCGGCGGGCAGGTCCGCGTCGGTGGCGGAGCGGCGGATCAGACGTCCGCCGGGGGTGAGGACGGCGGAGCAGGCGGCTCCGATCGCGGCCCAGGCAAGGAGCACCGCGGTCCATGACCACGTGCTGGGCGCGGTGGCGCTCAGGGCGGCGACGGCGGCGAGGATCAGGGGCAGGGCGAAGGCGGCGGGGAGCATTACAGCGCGGTCGCCGGACCTTCGCAGCAGCCGGGGCAGGAGCAGGGCGGTCAGTATGGAGCCCGCGCCGTAGGCGCCGAGTGCGAGAGAGAGCGCGCCTGCGGGTCGCTGGAAGTGGTCACGGACCAGGACCACGGTGTTCACGAAGACGATGGCGCCGGCGGCGGCGACCGCGAAGTCGAGGGCGAGCAGGGCCCGTAGCCGGGGCGTGGCCCAGAACAGTCGGGCGCCGAAGGCGGCCTTGGCGTAGACGCCGCCGGTTCGCTCCACGGCGGCCGGCTTGGGCAGGACGGCGGAGACGACGAGGGCGGCGGAGGCCAGGAATCCGACCGTGGTACCGGCGAACAGCCAGTTGTAGGAGACCAGGGCCAGCAGACCGGCGGCGAGCGCGGGGCTGAACAGGCTCTCCAGATCGTAGGCGAGCCGGGACATCGACAGCGCCTGCGTGTAGTCGCGTTCGGCGGGCAGCACCTCGGGGATGGTGGCCTGGAAGGTCGGCGTGAACGCGGCCGACGCCGCCTGCAACAGGAAGATCAGGACATAGATCTGCCAGACCTGGGTGACGAAGGGCAGAGTGAGCGCGACACCGGCGCGTGTGATGTCCATCGCCACCATCAGGGTCCGCCGGGGTATTCGGTCGGCGACGGCTCCGGCAAGCGGGGCGATGGCGACGTACGCGATCATCTTGATCGCCAGCGCGGTGCCCAGAACCGCGGATGCCTGATCCCCCGCGATGTCGTACGCGAGCAGACTCAGCGCCACGGTGGCCAGGCCGGTGCCGACCAGGGCGACCACCTGAGCGGTGAACAGGTGGCGATAGGTGCGGTTGCGCAGCACAGACAGCATCGGCCCCGTCCCGGGTCGGTGTGATGAGCTCCTCACCACTATAGACAACATGTGCGCACCTGAGCACATGTTTCTCGGGAAGGAGTACGTCCCGGGAGCGAGCGGGTCAGTCGTGGGGTGGCAGAGCGCCGATCTGGTGGTCGGCGACGCTCAACGCCTCGTCCACCAGGCGGCGCAGGTGGCCATGGCGCAGGGAGTAGACGACACGGCGGCCGTCCTTGTGGCTGGTGACCAGGCCGGCGAGACGGAGCTTGGCCAAGTGCTGGCTGACGGAGGGGCGGGCCGCGCCGCACGCCTCGGTGAGGGTGGTGACGTCGGCTTCTCCGTGCCCCAGCCGCTCCAGCAGGGCCAGACGGGTGCGGTCCGCCAGCAGACCCAGGACCGAGGCGGCGACGTTCAGCCTCTCGCCGGCTTCCGGTTCCTGCACAGCGTGCGCATCTGCTATATGGGGGCTTGATGCCATGCGCTCATCGTAGAGGTGAGCGCGCTCGACCTGTTACGCAGGAGCGCGCCCACGCACATGCCGTGCGGGGATGTGCTGCCGCAGCCTTGTTCACGTAGTTGACCTCGACGCGGCGCAACTGCTCGCGCGTGACGGGGCAGCCCTTGCGCCATACCTTCGTTTCGACCATCCGCTGCCACTGCTCCGCGGGAATCTCCTTCACGACCGGGTTCGCGGTCGGCGTGGCCGGCGCGTTCCGTGAACTTCGCGATCCCGCGTAGGGCGATCGGCGCGAGGGTGAGAGCGGCAGGTCCGGTGAAACGAGGCTGCGCCGGACAGCCCGCGTGACCGTTCGGGTCAGCGGGCGAGCCGGTGGAGCCAGTCGCGAAGGAGTGCGGTTTCGGTCGGGCTGAGCGGCAGGGTGGCCCCGTCCGTGGTGGTGAGGGCGGCATCGAGGGCGACGGCCCGGGAGGCGAGGCCGGGATCCATGGCCGGGGGCGGATCGGTGGTGAGGGAGTCGATGACGGTGTCGCGCATTCTCGCGGAGATCCCCAGGTCGCGGTTTTCAGCGGGGGTGCCGACCAGCGACAGGGTGACACCGATGACGGCGGCCGAGGAGAGGCGGGCAGCGAGGGGGGTCGGTACCCGGAGGCGACCCGCGGCGGCGACGCGGTCGAGGAACTTCAGCAGGAGGTCGTTGGCCTCGTCGGCGGCGGGCGGACGGCGGCCGGGGCGATCAGTGCCGAACATCAGCAGGTAGAAGGCGGGGTGGCGCAGGCCAAATTCAACGTGGATGTCCCAGCCGCGGCGCATGTCGTCCACGGGGTCGTCGGTGCGCGCCAGAGTGTGCTTCTCGGCCAGGTAGATGTCGAAGGCGTGGATGGCCAGGGCCGAGAGGAGGCCGTCCTTGTCGTCGAAGAGCTGGTAGAGGGAGGCGGCGCGGATGCCGGCCGCCGCGGCGACCGCGCGGGTGGAGACCGCCTGGGCGCCCTCCCGTTCCAGAATGCCGGCCGCCACCTCGAGGATCTGCCGCCGGGTACGGGTCTTCGCATCGTCCACAGTTGCAATGCTACGGCATTCGGCGTATCACTGAGACAGGCACTGCTACGCATATTGGCGTGGCAGTGATACGCGAGGGAGAAGTAAATGAATCGTGTCGGATACGGCGCCATGCAGCTCGCCGGGCCGGCGTATGGGGGCCGCCGGACGACCCCGAGTCGGCGCGGCGGGTACTGCGCCTGGCGGTCGAGCTGGGAGTCACGTTCTTCGACACCGCGAACGCCTACGGGCCGCGTACGGTGAACCGGCTGATCGGGGAGGCGCTGCGGCCGTTCCCGGAGGGAGTGATCGTCGGCAACAAGGTCGGCGCCGGGCGTGGCCCGGACCGGTCGTGGATCGTCACCGACCACCCGGACACGGTCCGCCGACAGGTCCACGAGTCGCTGGCCGACCTGGGGACGGAGGCGAGCGAGCTCACGTACCTGCGGCTCGGCGGCGACGGTCCGGCACCGCAGAGCGACGTGCCGCTGGAGGAATCGCTCGGCGTGCTCGTCGAACTGCGCGACCAGGGGCTCATCCGCCGCATCGGTCTGTCCGGCGCGTCGCCGGAAATGCTGGCCCGCGCGCAGAAGATGACGCCGATCGCGGCCGTGCAGAACCGCTTCAACCTGCTCGACCGCAGTGGCGTCCAGGTCCTCGCCGGCTGCGAGGCCGGGGGCATCATGTTCGTCCCCTACTTCCCGCTGGCCTCTGGGCAGCTCACCAGCTACGACGAGCTGACAGGCCCCGCGGAACGCCTCGGCGCGACGCCGGCTCAGATCGCGCTGGCCTGGCTGCTGCGCCGTTCCCCGGCCGTGGTCGTCATCCCCGGCACGACGAACCCCGATCACCTGCGCGCCAACATCGCCGCGGCCGAGGTCGCCGAGAACCTGACCGACGCTGAGGTGGCCCGACTGACCGGCCTCGTCGACGAGTCGAAGGCCCTCATCGACCAACCGCACCAGTCCAGGCTTGACGCATTCAGGTCCGCGGCGGAGAGCAGGCGCTGAGCGACCGCTCGACGACGGCCGTCTCCTCGCCAGGCGTTCCAACGCCCGCCCCGATGGCCGGGTTTCGGCAGATACGGTGCGAGTAGCGCGCGTTCATCGTTCGTCGAATGGCTCGTCCCACGACCGGAAACAAAGATTCCCCGTTGATCTGCGACCAATTCCGGCGGCTTTGCGGCTACCGAATCCGATGCAGAGCAACGTGTCTACCGGTCCACCGGGCGGGGCATCGAGCCGGCGGCCATGTCACTGATACTGATATTGCCTCTAGAGGAGCGGCGCTCGGGGACCGTCGGGTGCTTGAAGACGCTGCTCGACCACCGCGTGGGCGATCTCGGCGACTTCGTCCTGACCCAGTTGTCGGTACCCATTCGCGGTGACGAGCGCGACGAGTGGGAAGAGACGTCGGGTGAGATCGGGGCCGCCCGTGGCCGAGTCATCGTCCGCAGCGTCGTAGAGCGCCTGCACTGCGGCCATGACGATGTCCTGTTCCGACATGCCCTCCCGGTAGAGCTTCTTCAGGGAGCCACGTGCGTACACAGAACCGGATCCGGTGGCGGCCACGCCTCTCTCCTCGCTCCGGCCACCGGTGACGTCGTAGGAGAAAATGCGCCCCTCACCCTTGTCCAGGTCGTAGCCGGCGAAGATCGGTACCACGGCCAACCCCTGCATTGCCATGGGGAGGTTGCCCCGGACCATGGTGGTGAGCCGGTTCGCCTTGCCGTCGAGGGAGAGGGCCGCGCCCTCGATCTTCTCGTAGTGCTCAAGTTCCAGCTGGAACAGCTTGACGAGTTCGACCGCGAGGCCCGCAGTCCCGGCGATGGCTATGGCCGAGTGCTCATGGGCGGGGAAGACCTTGTCGTATTCGCGGTGTGCGATGACCTTGCCCATCGTGACGCGCCGGTCCCCGGCCACCAGGACGCCGTCCGCGTATCCCGCCGCGACGATGGTGGTGCCATGAGGCGCCTCGAAGCCGCCTTTCACCGAGGGTAAGGCGGGACCGGTGGGTAGCAGGTCCGGGGCCTGTACCGACAGGAACTCCAAGAACGATGAAGTTTCGGATGCGGTGAACGCGGGCGGGAGACCGCCAGTTCCGCGCGGACGGATGGCCATGTCCGTGTCCTTCCTGAAAACGCATGCGTACGTGACGTTGACGGACGCGTTGCCCGTAAGGGGCCGAGGGCAGCGCTTGGCAGTCCGATACCTGCCCTGCGCCTCCAAATCCGTAACTCCCGGAGGGGCAGTCGCGAGGACTGTGGTTGAGGCACGAGAGACTCATCGACAGCGATGTGCGGCACGTCAGTTCATCCCGGCGGCCGGGCGAAGCCCTGTCGGAGGGGCACCTGACCATGTCGTCCGGCACGGCGGGCATGGCGATCCGCCAGGCGACGAGCACCCGGCCGCGAGTCCAGTCACGATAACGCCGTTTTCCTGTACAGCGGTTCGCGGAACGTCTTCGACAAGCACCGGGCGGCGCCGACGAGCATGGGCGATCCGCGCAACCTCGGCGACGACACCGGCCTCGCGGTGCTCTACAACACCGCCCTGCTCGACATGGTGTACGCGACCATGAACGGCCGGCTGCACGCCACCGCCCTGGTCGGCTTGGCGAATGTCTCGGCACAGAAGTTCGCCGAGCTCGCCTGCGACTGGTCATGCCCACTGTGGTCGACTATGCCTCCTTGATTGAGCAGGCACCCGACCTGGATGCCGCCAACTACCCGGGCACCCTGGGCACGATGGAGATGAACCTCGACGCCCCGGAGCACATCACCCGCACCAGTCAGGAGCAGGGGGTCCACTCCGACCAGCCCCGGCTGATGAAGGGGATCGCCGAACACCCACCACCAAAACCATGCCTGACCAGCGGAAATTCAGTGATCACATCCGGAAGGACAACGGCTTTCCAGACTCTGGAACCGTCCTGTAGCCCAGGCTCCGCGGGTTTCATCGGGATGTCATCGCTCACTGCCACTGTCGTCCGGTGACCTCGGCCGACCGCGTTCCGCATCGGAAGGCGGACGCGTAGGCCAACTACATGGGGAGGATTGAATGCGAGCCAGAAGGATCACGGCCGCGTTAGCCGGACTTCTGCTGACAATCGGGCTTTCAGCGGCACAAGGTGCCACAGCACAGGCGGCCACGGCACAAGCGGCAGCTCCGTGCGAGGGCACCTACACGATCGTTGTCGGGGGCACTGGCAGCTCATGGAACAACGACGGCTTCTACGGCAACATCCAGCAGCACGTCGGTTACCCCACCCAAATCCCCAACGGCGCGAGCGCCCGGGCAGGCGTCAATGAGCTGAACCGGCTGGTCCGCGACCAACGTGCCGCGTGTCCGGGCCAGCACGTCAAGATGGGCGGGTACTCCTTGGGGGCCGCGGTGGTGCACATCTGGGTCACCGAGAACTGGCAGACGTTCGACAACGTCAACGCCATTCTCATCGCGGACCCCAAGCGCCAGGGCCCTCCCGGTGCCAACGGCGGATCCGTGCCGTTCGGCGGTATCGTCGGCGCTCCGCTCGCGGGTGCTGACAGGTTCTTCGGCAACGTGCCCGTCAAGACGATCTGCCACTGGGACTACGTCTGCGACGAGTCCGCCGGCATTTGGACCTACCCGGACAACCACGTCAAGAACTACCCCGAAGACTTCAACATGGATCACCACAACGACAGCGCCAGCGAGCAGTGGTACAACGGCGCCTGGTACCCCTGGTAACCACGGAAAGGCTCGTCGGCCGGGTACATAGCTGAACTCCTTCACCATCTGTCAGTGGCCGAGAACGGCCGACCGCTGACAGATGGTGATTTGCTTCTGCCGCTTGGCGATAACGCGAGAGTGCGTCGTCGATGTTTCATCGCTGGACATCAGCCGCTGCCGCGGCGGGCGCTCCCCGATCCAGCCTGACCCAAACGAAAGGCTCTAGGTGTTCTGTCCATGGAGGTTGGTGACAGCGATCACGGTCGGGGGGTCTTGAACGAGTGAGGGCCTTCCGGGTTCGGTGTGGATTGCGACAT
>NZ_JBIWLW010000063.1:0-24705 GCF_044766385.1 Streptomyces sp. NPDC102274
GCTCGCGCGGAGCGCGGTGACCACGCGACGGAGTCGCATATCGATCGCAGCGCAGTCCGGACACGGACCTCCGGAGGCCCCGGGCCCCGGCACCCCGCACCCGCACCCCGCACCGCACCCGCCCCCCGCCGGAGGCGCACCGCACCCCGCCGGAGGCGCACCGCACCCGCACCCCCGCCGGAGGCGCACCGCACTCGCACCCCGCACCCCGCACCCCGCACCCGCCCCCCGCCGGACGGCGCACCGCACTCGCCCCCGCACCCCCGTGAGGACCTCGTACCGCTTAGCCTCGGGGGTGACCCCGACCCCCAAGGACCTCAACCGTGGCAGGCCGCTTCGCCCAACGACCCGTGCCCCGTCCGCGCCGCGCGGACCCCGCGGACCCCGCGGACCCCGCACACGCCGTAGGGATACGTCGGCAGTGGACGCCCCCCGAGCCCTACGACCTCGGGCTCGTCCTCGGGCCGCTTCGGCGGGGGCCCGCCGATCCGACCTTTCGCGCGTACGCGGACGGTTCCGTCTGGCGGACCTCCCGGACGCCCGCCGGGCCCGGCACGCTGCGGGTCGTGCGGCGCGGTGGTGTCGTGGAGGCCGAGGCGTGGGGCGCCGGCGCCGCGTGGATGCTGGAGCAGCTCCCGGAGCTGCTCGGCGCGGGCGACGACCCGGACGCGTTCGTCCCCCGGCACCGCCTCGTCGTCGAGGCCCAGCGGCGCCGGCCGGGCCTGCGGCTCTGCCGCACCGGACTGGTGCTGGAGTCGCTGATCCCGTCCGTGCTGGAGCAGAAGGTCACCACCGTCGAGGCGTACCGCGCCTGGCGCATTCTGGTGCGCAAGCACGGGGAGCCGGCTCCGGGTCCCGCCCCCGGACCCGCGCACGGCGATCGGCTGTATGTCATGCCCGATGCCCGGACCTGGGCGCTGATCCCCTCCTGGGAGTGGCACAAGGCCGGCGTCGACGCCAAGCGCTCCTCGACGATCCTGCGCGCCGTCCGGGTCGCGCGCCGGATGGAGGAGGCCGCGGCGATGGAGCCGGAGCGTGCGGCCGCCCGGCTGGAGCTGATCCCGGGGATCGGTCCGTGGACCGCCGCCGAGGTCGTGCAGCGCTCCAACGGCGCCCCCGACGCCGTCACCGTCGGCGATCTGCATCTCCCCGGCATCATCGGCCACGCGCTCGCGGGCGACCGGGACGCCGACGACGCGGCGATGCTCGAACTCCTCGCCCCGTACGCCGGCCAGCGGCACCGCGCGACCCGGCTGATCCTGCTCAGCGGCCGGACCCCGGCCCGCCGGGCGCCCCGGATGGAGGTCCGGAACATCGCCCGGCTGTGAGAAAAACCGGGCGTGACTACCGGACGGTGAGGAAGGACTCCGGTGAGCGTGCCGGGCGGTCCTTCGGCGGGGCGGCCGCGTGGCCCACCGCCACCGCGCCCATCGGGTCCCAGCCCTCGGGCAGATCCAGCACGTCCCGTACGACATCCCGGCAGAACATCGTCGAGGAGACCCACGCGGAGCCGAGCCGCTCACCCGCCAGCGCCACCAGGAAGTTCTGCACGCCCGCGCCCATGGCGACCACGAACATCTCGCGCTCCGCGCCGTCGCGCCGGGCGTCGCCGTAGGTGTGCGAGCCGTCCATCACCAGGCACGGCACCACCAGATACGGCGCCTCGCGCAGGAGGTCGCCGCGGCGTACGCGCCTGGCGATGGACTCCTCCGTCCTGCCGTCGCGGCGCAGGTCCGCGATCCAGGCGTCGCGCATGGCGTCGAGGAGGCGCAGCCGCGACTCGGGTGACTCCAGGAGGACGAACCGCCATGGTGTCGTGTGATGCGGCGCCGGGGCGGTGACGGCGGCCGTGACCGCGCGCCGGACCGCGCCCGGGTCGACCGGCTCGTCCGTGAACTCCCTGACCGTACGGCGCTGGGTGACCGCTTCCCGTACCGCCTCGGACGTGCCGAGCCGGAACATGTCGTCCGCGGCGACCCGCACCATCGCCCGCGCGTCCGTGTCCGTGTCGCCGACGAGGTGGCCCAGGCCGCTCACCACGGCGACCGGCAGCCCCTCGGCCTTGCCTTTCACCAGGTCACCGGCGGCGGCCAGTTCGTCGGCGAGGGCGATGACGGTCGCGTTCAGCGGGTTGCCCTGGGCGTCGGTCCCGCCGCGCAGGTCCTCCAGGACGCGTACGCCCGCGGCGCCGATCGCCACATCGGTGAGGCCGTTGCGCCAGGGCCGCCCGAAGGTGTCGGTGACGATCACCCCGACGTCCACCCCGAGCGCGTCCCGCAGCCCCGCGCGGATCGTCCGGGCGGAGGCGTCGGAGTCCTCCGGCAGCAACAGCACTGTTCCGGCAACGGTGTTGGAGGCGTCGACCCCGGCCGCCGCCATGACCAGGCCCTGCTTGTTCTCGACGATACGGAGGGGCCCGCGCCGCGCGACGACCCGTACGGTCTCCGCGTCGATGGCTGCCTCTCGGTCCGTGGCCGCGAGGATCCGCCCCTCCGCCTTGGAGACGATCTTGGAGGTGACCAGCAGGACATCACCATCGACCAGCCCGGGACCGGCGGCCACGATCAGCTTGGCGAGGTCGTCGCCGGGGCGGACCTCCGGGATTCCGGGCAGGGCGCGGACGCGGTACGACGTCATGGCCGTACCTCCTCGGCCAGCGCCAGCGCCTCACGGGCCATCGCGGCGGTCGCGTCCAGGTCCGTCATCATCAGCGGGACGGCGCGGCTGCGGATCCCCGCGCCCTCGATCCCGGCCACCGCCGCCGCGTCCACGGTGTCGACCAGCCAGCCGTCGAGCAGCCCGGAGCCGTAGTGCAGGGCGACGGCCTGGGCCGTCGACTCGACGCCGATCGCGGCGAGCACCTTGTCGGCCATCCCGCGCACCGGCGCGTTCCCGACGATGGGGGAGAGGCCGACGACCGGGACGCCCGCCTCGGCGATGGCCTCCCGGATGCCCGGCACGGCCAGGATCGTCCCGATGCTGACCACGGGGTTGGACGGCGGGAAGAGGATGACATCGGCCGCGGCGATCGCCTCCAGCACCCCCGGCGCGGGCTTGGCCTGGTCGGCGCCGACCGGGACGACCGCCTGTGCGTCCACGGACGCCCGCATCTTCACCCAGTACTCCTGGAAGTGCACGGCCTTGCGCTCGCCGTCCACATCGACGGCGACATGCGTCTCGACGCGGTCGTCCGACATGGGCAGCAGCCGTACGCCGGGCTTCCAGCGGGCACAGAGCGCCTCGGTGACGGCGCTCAGCGGATAGCCCGCGCCGAGCATCTGCGTACGGACGATATGGGTGGCGAAGTCACGGTCGCCGAGGCCGAACCACTCGGGTCCCACGCCGTAGGCCGCCAGCTCCGTCTTGACCTGGAACGTCTCATCCGTACGCCCCCAGCCCTGTTCTTCATTGATGCCACCGCCGAGGGTGTACATCACCGTGTCGAGGTCGGGGCAGACCTTCAGCCCGAACAGATGGATGTCGTCACCGGTATTGCCGATCACCGTGACGTCCGCGTCCGGCGCGGCCTGCTTGAGGCCGCGGAGGAAGCGGGCGCCGCCGATACCGCCGGCCAGAACCACAATGCGCATAGAGAACAGTCTGTCAGCCGGAGGCTGATCGTTGAGGGGCGGTGGTCGGGTGACGGGTGGGCCAGTCTGTCAGCCGGAGGCTGATCGTTGAGGGGCGGTGGTCGGGTGACGGGTGGGCCAGGCGACGGGTGAATGTCAGGCCGGCACGACATCCTGATCCTGGGCCGCCGGGGCGCAGCGCGCGGAGTGCATGGGCATCTCCGTCAGCCCCGGGTAGTAGATGTGCAGGCTCACCGCCGGTTCGATCGCGTCGTTGACCACCTCATGGACATAGCCCGGCGCGAAGACCCGCTGCGCGCCCGGCGCGAGAGCGCGGCTCCCGCTCTCCGAACGCTCCGTCAGCTCACCTGCGAGCACGGTCAGTACGCCCGAGGAGCGGCCGTGGTCGTGTGATCCGCTGCTCTGGCCGGGCACCCAGGAGAGCAGCCACACCTCATAGCCGGGTCCGGTGCTCAGCCGGTGGTACCAGCGGCTGGTGGCGTCGTACTGGACGAGCGGGGCCCACTGCGCGCGGTCGGCGGCGAGGGCGCGCGCGAGGCCCGCGAACTCGGCCACCGTCGCGGGGTGCTCCCGTGCGGGCTGGAGAAGGTGCGGGACCTCAAGGAGATCGCCGGCGATCTGGAGGTCGCTGTCGCTGTTCATGGGGGCGGTGGTTCCTCGGCAGGAAGGTGTGCGGCGGCAGGAAGGTGTGCGGCGGTGCCGCGACGGGTGCGTGGGATCGCTTGGGGAACGCGGTGAAGACGCGAGGGCGATCACGGAAGCGTGATCAGGAGGAGCGGGAGGGGCGGCCGGAGCCCGGCGGCATCAACAGCAGGCGCAGTTGAAACAGCGACAGCGGGCCCGGAGAGCGCTGCGGAATCCACGGAGGTGGGTCGCGGTGGGCGCGGGGTTCGCTGGCATGGGACCAAAGGTTGCGAATCCGGTTACGGATGTCAACTCAATGGCCGGTTTGGCCGCAATGTTTCACCTCATCCGGTTGATCCGATCGCGGAGTGGTTTGAGTGACGGTGGGTGCGGACACATCGGGCAGCGACCGTGCTCGTAAACGCCTTCGCGCTCTCGTGATCAGACTGTGATCCGGATCGCTTCCGGCGGGTGATCCGCAACAAGGTTGCAGTTTTTGACGTCTCTCTTGTCGAGAAGGGGGTGGATGCGAACAGGCCACTGGCATGTGTCAGGTTTTTGGTGATTTGAACACTTTCCGCATAGCCTTGGTTCCGCAGAGTGAATACCGGGCCCAATAGCAGATCTCGGCTTGACCTGGCCGGAGCACCGCACTTGTAATTTCACTCGTGTCGTTCGGCCGAAATCGATAGCGGCCACATCACGGGGACGCAAAAGACAGACGAGGGGCGCACATGACCGAGCTGTTCCAGCAACTGCTGGTCGAGGACGCGGACGAGGAACTCGGCTGGCAGGAGCGCGCCTTGTGCGCCCAGACAGATCCCGAGTCCTTCTTCCCCGAGAAGGGCGGTTCCACGCGTGAGGCCAAGAAGGTCTGTCTCGCCTGTGAGGTCCGATCGGAATGCCTTGAGTACGCCCTCGCCAATGACGAGCGATTCGGTATCTGGGGCGGCTTGTCGGAGCGCGAACGGCGCCGGCTGAAGAAGGCCGCGATCTGACCGCCGCCCGGCCGGCCCGGTCGTGGTGGCCGGGGCCGAAGACCGGCCGGTCGCCCGGAACGACCGGTATCACCCCCGACGTATGGCACGGTCCGCAGTCTGCACCTCCCCGCAGACGGCGGACCGTTGTGTTTCCCGCCCGTCCGCCGCCACTCCCCCCTACCGTTAGTGTGGGGCCCCGTCCGAGACGCTCCCACGCCCCTTCGGGGCGACCCCCCGGCCGGAGGGCCCGCTACCTCAATGTCCCCCACCACCGCCGCGTTCGTTTCCGCCACCGCCACCGCCACCGCCCCCGAGTTCCCGCGGCACGTCGTGACCGCGGTGCTCGTCGCCCACGACGGTGCGCGCTGGCTGCCCGACGCCCTCGCCGGGCTGCTGGGCCAGGAACGCCCCGTACAGAACGTCATGGCAGCCGACACCGGCAGCGCCGACGACTCCGCCCGGCTGCTCACCGAAGCGCTCGGCGCGGACCGCGTCCTGCATCTCGCCCGCCGGTCCGGATTCGGTACGGCCGTGGACGAGGCGGTACGCACCGCCGGGGTCCTCACGCCCGACGATCTGCCGTATCTGAAGCGGCCCAGCGGCTGGGACCCGGTGACCCGGAGCTGGCGCGACGACACGTACGACATGCCTGAATTGCCGCACGGCGAACCGGTGCAGTGGCTCTGGCTCCTCCACGACGACTGCGCGCCCGACCCCGACGCGCTCGCCGAACTGTTGCGTGTCGCCGACTCCGACCAGTACGCGGCGGTCGTCGGACCCAAGCTGCGCGGCTGGTACGACCGCAAGCAACTCCTCGAAGTCGGCGTCTCCATCGCCAACAGCGGACGCCGCTGGACCGGACTCGACCGGCGCGAGCAGGACCAGGGCCAGCACGACCAGGTCCGTACCGTCCTCTCCGTCTCCAGCGCCGGGATGCTCATCCGGCGCGATGTGTGGGACGAACTCGGCGGCTTCGACCGCCGGCTCCCGCTGATGCGCGACGACGTGGACCTGTGCTGGCGCGTGCACGCCGCGGGCCACCGGGTGCTCGTCGCCCCTGACGCCGTTCTGCGGCACGCCGAGGCCGCCGCCCGGGAGCGTCGTACGGTCGACTGCGCGGGCCGCTCCGTCGTCAACCCGCACCGCGTCGACAAGGCCGGCGCCGTCTACACCATGCTCGTCAACGCGCGGGCCACCGTCCTCCCTTACGTACTGCTCCGCCTTGTCGTCGGCACCCTGCTGCGCACCCTCGCCTATCTCGTCGGCAAGGCGCCGGGGCAGGCCGTCGATGAGGTGATGGGACTCTCCGGCACCCTGCTGCGGCCGGGCCGGCTCATCAGCGCCCGGCGACAGCGCGGCAAGGGCGTCGTCGAGGCGGCCGAGCTGCGCCCGCTGTTCCCGCCGCCCGGCGCCACGGTCCGGGCCACGGTCGAGCAGATCGCCGGCAGCCTCGGCGGTGACTCGGACGCCGACGCGGGTGGCTCACGGCACGGCGCCGTCGAGTCGGGGCCCGGCGGTGACGATGCCGACTTCATGGAGATCGAGCAGTTCGCCCGGCTGAAGAAGCTCGCGCACAAGCCGGGGCCCGTCCTCTTCGGGATCCTGCTGCTCGTCTCGCTCATCGCCTGCCGCGGACTCTTCGGCGGCGGCGCGCTCGCGGGCGGCGCGCTGCTGCCCGCACCCGCCGATGTCTCCGACCTCTGGTCGCGGTATGCCGACGGCTGGCATCCCGTCGGTACCGGCGTCACCGAGAGCGCGCCCCCCTATCTCGCCGTACTCGCCGCGCTCTCCGCGCTGTTCCTGGGCTCCACCGGGTTCGCGCTGACCCTGCTGCTCGTCTGCTCGGTCCCGCTGGCCGGAGTCACCGCCTACTTCGCCTCGCGGCCGCTGGTGGAATCGCGGCTGCTGCGTGCCTGGGCGAGCGTCGCGTACGCCTTCCTGCCCGCCGCGACCGGCGCGCTGGCCACCGGACGGCTCGGTACGGCCGTCCTCGCCGTCCTGCTGCCACTGATCGCGCGGGCCGCCGTCGCCGCGTACGGGATGCGCGGCGGGGCGGGCGGCGTCGCGAGCGGGGAGAGCCGCGGCAGTTGGCGCGCCACCTGGGCGTACGCCTTCCTGCTGACGTTCGCGATGGCCTTCACCCCGGTGGTATGGCCGGTGGCGCTGCTGCTCGGCCTCGGTGTCCTGGCGCTGCGCCGCGACGACCTCGCCGCCTACGGACCGCGTGTACTCGCCGGGCTCGGCACCCCCCTGCTGCTGCTGGCACCCTGGTCGCTCTCGCCGCTCACCTCGCCGTCCGCCTTCCTTCGGGAGGCGGGGCTGGAGTTCGGTACGGGAACGGCCTCCGCGCTCGATCTGCTCGGCATGAGCCCCGGCGGGCCCAAGGCCGCGGGCGGCATCCTGCTGATCGGGATCGTGCTGGCCGCGCTGGCGGCGCTGCTGCGCGGTGAGCGGCAGTTCGCGATCCGCTCGGCCTGGGCCGTCGCGATCCTCGCGCTGGTCTTCGCCGTACTCACCAACAACTCCGGCTGGGCCGGACCCGCCACCCTGCTCTACGGGCTCGCGCTGATCGCGGCGGCCGTGCTCGGCGCGGACGGCGCCAGGGAGCGCGTCGCCGCGGAGAGCTTCGGCTGGCGCCAGCCCGTCGCCGTACTCATCGCCGTCGCGGCGGGACTCGCCCCGCTGCTGGCCGCCTTCGGCTGGATGATCAGCGGCGCGGCCGGACCGCTGGAGCGCCGCGATCCGGTGCAGGTCCCCGCGTTCGTCGCGGAGGAGAGCATCACCCGCGACCAGCCGCGCACGCTCGTCCTCGGCGGTACGTCGGCGGCCGAGGTCTCGTACTCACTGGTCCGCGGCTCGGGCGGCCGGCTCGGTGACGCCGAACTGACCGCGTCGGGCGGCGGTGATCCGCGGCTCGACAAGGTCGTCGCCAACCTCGTCGCGGGCTCCGGAGCCGACCAGACCGACCAGCTCAGCGGCTTCGCGATCCGCTACGTACTCGTACGGGACGGGGTGCCGCGGCAGACCAGCCGGGTCCTGGACGCCACCCCGGGGCTGACCCGGCTGAGCCAGCTGGACGGCAGCGCGCTGTGGCGCGTCGACCGGCAGATCTCGCGGGCCACGATCGTCGACGGAAAGGGCGAGGGCGAGCCGCTGGCCGTCGCGTCCGCGCAGGTCGAGGCGCACACGAAGATCCCGGCGGGGGCCTCCGGGCGAGTGCTGCGGATCGCGGACCGGGCCGCCGAGGGCTGGCAGGCCACGCTCGACGGCAAGGTACTGGCCAAGAAGACCGTCGACGGCTGGGCCCAGGGCTTCGAACTCCCCGCCGAGGGCGGCAGTCTCGACCTCACGTACGAGGACCCGATCACGCACACCGCGTGGATCTGGGCGCAGGGCGCGCTCGCCGTCGTCCTGCTGGTGCTCGCCCTGCCGGGGCGCCGCCGGGAGATCGACGACGACCTGCCCGACGAGGACATCGAGATCCCGGCGCAGCCGGTGGCGGGCGAGGGCCGGCGCGCACGCAGGCTGCGTGCGGCGGCGGAGACCGAGGGGGTGGGGACGGGGGAGACGGATGTGACGGGGGAGTACGCGACCGCGCAGCAGCCGGCCGTTCCGCCGGCGCCCGCCGCCCCTCCGGCCTCTCCCACCGTGCCCACCGCGCCTGTTGAGGAGCCGTACGGCGGCGAGCAGGGCCAAGTCGGCCAGGGCGACCAGCAGTCGGCGTACGGGGCGGTGCCCCAGCAGCACACGTACGGCGAGTGGGACGCCAACACCTACGCGGGCGGGGACTACACGCAGGCCCAGTACCCGAACGAGCAGCAGTACGGCGCACAGTACGGCGAGGGCCAGTACCAGCAGCCGTATCAGCAGTACCCGGCGGACCCGTACCAGGAGGGCCAGTACCCCGCCGGCCAGTACCAGGAAGGCCAGTACCAGGAGGGGCAGTACCAGGCCGGCCACCAGGGCGAAGGCCAGTACCAGGAAGGGCAGTACGACCCGTCGCAGTACGACCCGTACGGCTACGGACAGCAGGCTCAGCAGCCCCAGCAGGCTCAGCAACCACCGCGGCCCCAGCAGCCCTACGCCGACGGCACGGAGAACGAACAGCGCCAGCGCCCCGACGGGAGCAGTAACCAGTGAACCGTACGACCCTCTCCCTCATCGCGGCCGCCACCGCCCTCGCCGCCGTCACCGGCTTCGCCGCCCTCACCGCGCCCGACACCGGCGGTACGGCGGCCGCCCGGACCCCGGCCCGGCTGCCCGTGGAGCGCACCAGCCAGCTCTGCCCGGCCCCCAGCGTCTCGGACGTCGCGGAGACGACGTACACCTCCATCACACCGGCAGGCACGGCGGACGGCGGTACGGCCGGCTCGGCCGAACTGACGGAGTCCGTCGTCACCTTGGCCGATACCGCCGACCAGGGTGCCTCCGACGACAAGGCGAAGGACGGGGAGGACGCGGGGGGCACGAAGAAGGACCCGGTGAAGGACAAGCCCTTCGTCAGTCTGAAGGAGCCTGGCAAGCCCGTCTCCGTCGAGGCGAGCGGGGCCGAGGCCCCCGCCCTCGTCGGCACGGCCACCGGCCGGTTCGCGCCCGGCTGGACCACCCAGCAGACCACCACGATCAGCGTCGGCGACGCGCGCGGCGTCCTCGGCCTGACCTGCACGGTCCCGGACACGGACTTCTGGTTCCCCGGCGCGAGCACCGAGAGGTCGCGCCAGGACTACGTCCATCTCACCAACCCCGACGACACCGCGGCCGTCGCCGACATCGAGCTGTACGGGAAGGACGGCGCGGTCAAGTCGGAGGTGGGCGAGGGCATTCCGGTGCCGGCCAGGTCCAGCGTGCCGGTGCTGCTCTCCACCCTGACCACCGTGGCCGCGGCCGATGTGACCGTCCATGTCACCACCCGCTCCGGCCGGGTCGGCGCGGCCGTACGCGTGGCGGACAGCGCGGGGGGCAGCGACTGGCTGGCCGCCGCGGCGGATCCGGCGTCGCGGCTGGTGCTGCCCGGGATCCCGGCGGACGCGACCGACGTACGGCTGGTGGCGTTCGCGACGGGTACCGACGACGCCGATCTGAAGGTGCAACTGGCGGGCGCCGACGGCACGATCACCCCGGCGGGCAGCGAGAGCCTGCACATCAAGTCGCAGATGACGTCGACGCTCGAACTGGCGGACATCACCAAGGGCCAGGCAGGTTCGCTGATCCTCACCCCGGCGGAGGGCGGGCGCGCGGCCCCGGTGGTCGCGGCACTGCGCGTAGTGCGCGGCAAGGGCGAGAAGCGGGAGATCGCGTTCATCCCGGCGACCGCGCCGATCGCGTCGCGGTCGACCGTCGCGGACAACCGCGCCAAGGGCTCGACGCTCTCGCTGACCGCGCCGGGCGCGACCGCGAAGGTCAAGGTCACGGCCTCGGCGGGGACCGGAGGCGGCGAGCCGGCCGAGAAGACCTACACGGTGAAGGCCGGTACGACCCTGGCGGTCACGCCGCCGGTGCCCGGCGGCCTGAAGGGCTCGTACGCGCTCACGGTCGAGCCGGAGCCGGGCGGCGGTCCGGTCCACGCGGCGCGCACGCTGGCGCTGCCGGTGGACGGTGTCCCGATGTTCACGGTCCAGACGCTGCCGGACGACCGGGGGACCGTGTCCGTACCGAAGGCCAAGGAGGACCTGTCGATCCTGGACGACGGCAGCTAGTGCCCCTCCCGGCAACGTTTGGGCTGTCCGCGCTCATTCCTGCCCGTACCGGGGATCGACGGACTCGGGCGCCAGCCCCAGCAGTTCCGCGACCTGCTCGACCACGACCTCGTGCACCAGCAGCGCGCGGTCGTCGCGGCTCTTGGTACGGATCTCCACGGGCCGCCGGTAGACCAGGATGCGCGCCGGGTGGTCCTTGCCCGCCGGGACCGAGCTGCCGAGCGGAACGGTGTCGTCCTGCGGGCTCGGCACCTCCATGACCATGAAATCCACCTCGGCCAGCTGGGGCCAGCGCCGTTCCAGCCGGTCCACGGAGTCCCGCACGAGATCGTGGAAGGACTCGGAGCGGCTGGTCGAGAGCGGCACCTGGGGCGGGGCGACGGGCCCACGCATACCGCGGCCGTGACGGTCGCGGCGGGGCGGCCGTGGTTCGGTCGGGCGGGGCGGTACAGGACTGTCCATCACTGACGCAGGGTAGCCCTCCGCGCGCCGCCGATATCGCGGCTGCCGCACCCTCGTACGGCATGTCGCATATTGAGCATTCCGGCCAAGCTTGAGCTCGATTCCAGGCGTCCCCGCGATCACCGCTCTCGCCGTCATTGACGGCTTTTGCCCCAAGTCGTGACCAGGTAACGGAGTGTCGCTATCTGGTCACTCTTCTTTCCGTGCAGGTCAGGGCAGTTACTTCCGGCCAAGTTGGGTGGGATATCACGCCGCGACACGGGGGAGTGACCTGGTGGAGAGTCGTCGCAGCCCGCTCAAGAGTGCGGTACCGTCCAACATCGTGAGCCCTGTACGTCGCTGTTCGCGCACCGCGTGCGGCCGCCCTGCTGTCGCGACACTGACGTACGTCTATGCCGACTCGACCGCGGTCCTCGGCCCGCTCGCCACCTATGCCGAGCCTCATTGCTACGACCTGTGTGCGGAACACAGCGAGCGGCTGACCGCTCCGCGTGGCTGGGAGGTCGTCCGCCTGACGGACGGCTCGGCTCCGGCGCGCCCGAGCGGTGACGATCTGGAGGCGCTCGCCAACGCCGTACGCGAAGCCGCACGGCCGCAGGAGCGGGCGGCGGGGGCCGGTGGCAACGGCGCGCGCGGGGCGGATGCGACGGAGGCCGGGCGCCGGGGGCATCTGCGGGTGCTGCGCTCTCCTGAGCCCTGAGCCCTGAGCCCTGAGCCCTGAGCCCTGAGCCCTGAGCCCTGAGTCTGAGCCCTGAGAGTCTGAGCCCGTGAGCCTGAGCCGTGAGCCCTCAGCCGTCGTTCCTCGGCCCTCGGGCCCTCGGTGGCGCTTCCGCCTCATCGGCATTCTTCCGGCTTTCCGGTGCGGATCCTGTACAGACCATTGACCTCACGTTGGCGTGGACACGACCATTCCCCCACCCGTGAGAGATCAGTTTCCGTATCGCGGAATCCGGAGGACTGTCGTGTACGTACAGCAACTGGAACCCGTCGCCGACTCGCTCGCCCTCTCCGCCCTTGTCGCCGCCCTCCCGCTGGCCACCGTACTGATCCTGCTCGGTGCCCTCCGTATGAAAGCCCACCGCGCGGGGGTCATCGGTCTCGCCGTCGCCGTGCTGGTCGGCTGGCTCGTCTTCGGAATGCCCCTCGGCCAGACCCTCTCGGCCGGCGCCCAGGGAGTCCTCTTCGGGCTCTTCCCGATCATGTGGATCGTCGTCAACGCCCTCTGGGTGTACCGGATGACGGTCCGTACCCAGCATTTCGACATCCTGCGCCGCTCCTTCGGGCGTCTCTCCGACGACCCCCGTATCCAGGCGCTCGTCATCGCCTTCTGCTTCGGCGCGCTGCTCGAAGCGCTCGCGGGCTTCGGGGCGCCGGTGGCCATCTGTTCGGTGATGCTGGTGGCGCTCGGCTTCTCCCCGGTCAAGGCCGCCGTCGTCTCGCTCGTCGCCAACACCGCGCCCGTCGCGTTCGGCGCGATGGGCACGCCCGTGGTGACGCTCGCGCAGGTCACCGATCTGCCGCTGGACACCGTCGCCTCGGTCGTCGGCAGGCAGACCCCGCTGCTCGCGCTCGTCGTACCTCTCGTGCTGGTCTGGCTCGTCGACGGCCGGCGGGGGCTGCGCGAGACCTGGGTGCCCGCGCTGGCGTGCGGAGTCGCCTTCGCCGCCGCGCAGTTCCTGGCCGCCAACTACGTCTCCGCCCAACTCGCCGACATCGGCGCCGCGCTGGCCGGAGCGGCGGCGCTGGTGGCCGTACCCTCGGCCCGCAAGCCGGCGTCGGAGCCGGTGCGCGCCTCCGTGCTCACGGGCGTACGGAGCGAGGACCTGGACCGCGAGGACCCGCGCCCCGAAGTCCTTCGCGCCTACGCCCCGTACGCGCTGATCGTGGTGATCTTCTCCGTCGCCCAGATCCCGCCGGTCAAGGAGGCGCTGGCCAGGACGACGAGGGTGTTCGACTGGCCGTTCCTCGATGTCGCGGACCCGGACGGCAACCACGTCGGCGCCAATGTCTTCTCGCTGCCCCTCGTCGCGACCGGCGGCACGCTCGTGCTGCTCGCGGGTCTCCTCACGGCCGTCGTCATCGGCGTACGCGCGGGTGACGCCGCTCGGGAGTGGGGAGCGACCGTGTACGAACTGCGGTACGCGATCCTCACCGTCACCTCCGTACTGGCCCTCGCGTACGTCATGAATCTGTCCGGACAGGCGGGCACCATCGGCCACTTCGTCGCCGCGGCGGGCGCGGGACTCGCGTTCCTGTCGCCGATCCTGGGGTGGTTCGGCGTCGCGGTCTCGGGCTCGGACACCTCGGCCAACGCCCTCTTCGGCGCGCTCCAGGTGACGGCGGCGGCCCAGTCCGGCCTGTCGCCCGAGCTGCTGGCCGCGGCGAACAGCTCCGGGGGAGTGCTCGGCAAGATGATCTCGCCGCAGAACCTGACGATCGCGTGCGCGGCGGTCGGACTCGCCGGCAAGGAAGGTGACCTGCTGCGCAAGGTACTGCCCTGGAGCCTGGTCCTGTTGCTGGTGATGTGTCTCATCGTGCTGGGGCAGAGCACCGCGGTGCTCGGGTGGATGCTTCCCTGACGCTACTTCGGACTTACTCGTCCGGGGATTTACCAGTTCAGGGATTTACGGCTGTCCGCCGGACCGTCGAGACGTGTCCGGCGGGTAGTTTGAACCGACCGCGGCGGATCGCGGCGGATCACAGCAGACCGTGCAGACCGTGCAGACCACGCAGACGGTGCGGACCGCGGTGACAGGAACTTCTGGAGGCGTTGGCCGTGGCCGATTTGTCGCAGCTCGTAAAGGCGTACGACGTGCGAGGGGTGTACCCGGATCAACTGGACGACCGGCTCGCCGAGCTCTTCGGCGCCGCCTTCGTCGAGGTCACCGGCGCCGAGGCGATCGTGATCGGCCATGACATGCGGCCCTCCTCGCCCGGTCTGGCGTCGAGCTTCGCCCGGGGCGCCGTCTCGCGCGGAGCCGACGCCACGATCATCGGACTGTGCTCCACCGACCAGCTGTACTATGCGTCGGGGGACATGGACCTGCCCGGCGCGATGTTCACCGCGTCCCACAACCCGGCCCAGTACAACGGCATCAAGATGTGCCGGGCCGGGGCGGCGCCGGTCGGCCAGGACACCGGGCTGGCGGAGATCCGCGCGCTGGCCGAGGGCTGGCTGACGGACGGCGCTCCGGCCTCGGTCACCAAGCCGGGCCACCTCGCGCAGCGGGACACCCTCACGGACTACGCCGCGTACCTGCTGTCCCTTGTCGACGTCTCGGCGATCCGCCCGCTGAAGGTCGTCGTGGACGCGGGCAACGGGATGGGCGGGCACACCGTACCGACGGTCTTCGCGGACCTGCCCCTCGATGTGGTGCCGATGTACTTCGAGCTGGACGGTACGTTCCCGAACCACGAGGCCAACCCGCTGGACCCGAAGAACATCGTGGACCTCCAGGCCCGCGTCCTGGCCGAGGGCGCCGATCTGGGACTCGCCTTCGACGGCGACGCCGACCGCTGCTTCGTCGTCGACGAGCGGGGCGAGGGCGTCTCCCCGTCGGCGATCACCGCCCTGGTCGCGGCGCGCGAGCTGGCCAAGTACCCGGGAGGAACGATCATCCACAACCTGATCACCTCCTGGTCGGTCCCCGAGGTCGTCAGGGAACACGGCGGAACCCCCGTACGCACCCGCGTCGGACACTCCTTCATCAAGCAGGAGATGGCCGCCACGGGAGCGGTCTTCGGCGGCGAGCACTCCGCGCACTACTACTTCCGCGATTTCTGGAACGCCGACACGGGCATGCTCGCCGCGCTCCACGTCCTGGCGGCGCTCGGCGGCCAGCGGGGACCGCTGTCCGAGCTGGTCGCCTCGTACGACCGCTACGCGGGCTCCGGAGAGATCAACTCCACGGTCGACGACCAGAAGGCCCGCACGGCGGCGGTACGCGCGGCCTTCGCCTCCCGCGACGGCGTCACGTTCGACGAACTGGACGGGCTGACCGTGACCGGGGCGGACTGGTGGTTCAACCTCCGTCCCTCCAACACGGAGCCGCTGCTGCGCCTGAACGTCGAGGCGCGCGACAAGGCGACGATGGAGCGGGTCAGGGACGAGGCGCTGGCGCTGATCCGGGCCTAGGTCCTGTCTTCAAAGTCCCGCCGTCAGGGCATGTCCGAGGGCCGGTGGGGGATCGCCGGTGGGGGATCGTACGGCGGCGGCCCGGCCCGCGGCCGGCGGTCCCCACCGCGCAGTGCCCGGCGGTACGCTGACATGGCCCGATCCACCCGCACGAAGGGACCCCATCCCATGCCGCTCGAAGCCGGCCTTCTGGAGATCCTCGCCTGCCCGGCCTGCCACGCGCCGCTCAGCGACCGCAGCGCGGCCGACACCCCCGAGCTGATCTGCACCGGCGAGGACTGCGGTCTGGCCTATCCGGTACGGGACGACATCCCGGTCCTCCTCGTCGACGAGGCACGGCGCCCCGCCTGAGCAAGCAAGCGCTGCCCACAACGCCCCGCGCCCCGTGCCCGCGAGGCCCGCGCCCGGCGATCGGAGGCCCAACCCCATGCTCGACGAGTCGTTGCTCGACGCTCCCGACACCCTGGCCCACGCCGACCGCGACGGTCTGCTCCGCGGCGCCGCGGAGGCCGGAGCGAGAGTGCGCACCGCCCTTCGGCACACAGCGGAGGCCGGTATCGCCGGACTCGCGCCGGAAGGCCGCCCGCGCGCCGTGTTGATCGCCGGTTCGGGCGCCGCCGCCACCGGCGTCGCCGATCTGATCGCAGCGCTCGCCACGAACGCCGCGCCCGTCACCCGGCTCCGCCCCACCGGCGTCGCCGCCGCGGCGGGCGCGCTGCGCTGGGCGCTCCCGGGCTGGGCGGGCTCCGTGGACCTGCTGCTGATCGCCACCACGGACGGCAGCGAGCCCGGCCTCGCGCTCCTCGCCGAGCAGGCGTACCGCCGCGGCTGTACGGTCGTCGCCGTCGCCCCGCGTCAGTCACCGCTGAGCGAGGTCGTCGACGGGACGCACGGACTGATGGTCCCGATGGCGACGGCTCCGAACGGCCAGTACGGACAGAATGGCCAGTACGCCCAGAATGGCCAGTACGGACGTCCTGGTGAACCCGGCCGGTCCGGCCCGGCTGAGTGGTACGAGCCCGAGGGGACGCCGGTAGCCGGCCCCGGCGCGCTCTGGGCCCTGCTCGTCCCGCTGCTCGCGCTCCTGGACCGCGTCGGGCTGCTGACCGCGCCGGCCGAGACCCTCCAACTCGTCGCCGACCGGCTGGACCGCACCGCCGAACGCTGCGGCCCGGCCATCGCGACGTACAGCAACCCGGCCAAGACCCTCGCCGCCGAGCTGGCCGACAGCCTCCCGCTGATCTGGACGGAGGGCCCGGCCGCCGCCCCGGCGGGACGCCGCTTCGCCGCCGTACTGGCCGAACTGACCGGCCGCCCCGCCCTCGCCGCCGAACTGCCCGAAGCCCTCCCGGCACACAGCGCGCTGCTCGCGGGGCACTTCGCGGGCGGCGCCGCCGAGCCCGACGACTTCTTCCGCGACCGGGTCGAGGAGCCGCAGGCGTGGCGCGCCCGTGTCGTCCTGCTCCGGGACCGCCCGGCTGGCGGACTGACCGCGGCCCCCGCCGCCCGCGAACTCGCGCTCGGCCATGACACGGCCATCAGCGAACTGGAGCCCGAAGAGGGCAGTGAGCTGGAGGCCCTGGCCGAGCTGGTCGCCGTCACCGACTTCGCCACGGTCTATCTGGCCCTCGCCGGGGCCGCCCCCGCGTAGGCCGAACCCGGCCCCACACTCAGCCGTGAACCGACCTCGGCCCCCACACTCAGCCGTGAGCCGCTCAGCCGTGAGCCGGACCCGGCCCCGCGCACAACCCGTGAGTCAATCTCCACCCGCACTACTCCTTCACGCTCGCCACATCCGTGCCGCCACCGCACGCCGCCGTTCCGTCACCCCGTACGAGAAAGCTCACTCCATGGACCGCCTCTCCAACACCGTGCGCCCCTACGCCTGGGGCTCGACGACCGCCATCCCGGAGCTGCTCGGCACCGCTCCCACGGGTGAGCCCCAGGCCGAGATGTGGATGGGCGCCCACCCGGGAGCCCCGTCCCGTCTCGACCGGGGCCATGACTCCGGCGAACAGGCGCTCTCCGCCGTCATCGACGCGGACCCCGAGGCGGAACTCGGCGCGGCCGCGGTCCGGAAGTTCGGCCCCCGCCTGCCGTTCCTCCTCAAGCTCCTCGCCGCCGGCTCCCCGCTCTCCCTCCAGGTCCACCCCGACCTCGCCCAGGCCAAGGAGGGGTACGAGGCGGAGGAGCGGCGCGGTGTCCCGATCGACGCGCCCCACCGCAACTACAAGGACGCCAACCACAAGCCCGAACTGATCTGCGCGCTCACCCCCTTCGACGGCCTGTGCGGCTTCCGCGCCCCGGAGGCGACCGCCGAGCTGCTCGCGCGGCTGGGCGTCGACTCGCTGAAGCCGTACGTCGATCTCCTGCGCGCCCATCCCGAAGAGGCAGCGCTGCGTGAGGTGCTGACCGCCGTCCTCACCGCCGATCCGGACGAGATGGCCGCCACCGTCACCGAGGCCGCCGCCGCGGCGGACCGGCTCGGCGGGGACTACGCGCCGTACGTGTCGATCGCCCACCACTACCCCGGCGACCCGGGCGTCATCGCCGCCATGCTGCTCAACTACGTACAACTCCGGCCGGGCGAGGCGCTCTTCCTCGGCGCGGGCGTCCCGCACGCCTATCTCAACGGTCTCGGCGTCGAGATCATGGCCAATTCGGACAACGTCCTGCGCTGCGGACTCACCCCCAAGCACGTGGACGTCCCCGAGCTGCTGCGTATTGTCCGCTTCGAGGCGACCGACCCCGGTGTCCTGCGTCCGGAGGCCTCGCCTACTGGCGAGGAGCTGTACGAGACCCCCATCGACGAGTTCAGGCTCTCCCGCTATGCCCTCGCGCCGGGCGCCGAGCCGCGCGACCTCACCGCCGCGACGCCCCAGATCCTGCTCTGCACGGCGGGCACACCGCTGGCGAACGACATCGAGTTGGCACCGGGCGGCTCGGTCTTCGTCGCGGCGGGCGAGAAGGCCGAACTGTCGGGTACGGGCACTGTGTTCCGGGCCACTGTGGTGGTCTGATGCACCGGCCGTCCCGGCGGCTGCAACAATGTCCCGCCGTACCGCGGCGCCAGGGCCGCAGCACCGATGAAGGGACACTTCGCACCCAATGAGCGCGTCAGGCGGAACCAAGGCGATCGTGGCGGCGCTCAGCGCCAACCTCGCGATCGCAGTAGCCAAGTTCGTGGCGTTCCTCTTCAGTGGTTCGTCGTCCATGCTCGCGGAGAGCGTGCACTCCCTCGCCGACTCCGGCAACCAGGGGCTGCTGCTTCTCGGCGGCAAGAGGGCGCAGCGCGAGGCGACCCCGCAGCACCCCTTCGGCTACGGCCGTGAGCGCTATATCTATGCCTTCCTCGTCTCGATCGTGCTGTTCTCCGTCGGTGGCATGTTCGCCATCTACGAGGGCTACGAGAAGATCAAGCACCCCCACGAGCTCGAGGCCTGGTACTGGCCGGTCGGTGTGCTCGTCTTCGCGATCATCGCGGAGGCGTTCTCGTTCCGTACGGCCATCAAGGAGTCGAACGTCACGCGCGGCTCGCTCTCCTGGACGGAGTTCGTCCGCCGCGCCAAGGCCCCCGAACTCCCCGTCGTGCTCCTGGAGGACCTCGGCGCACTCGTCGGTCTCGTACTCGCCCTGGCGGGTGTGGGGCTCGCCCTGGGTACTGGCAACGGGATCTGGGACGGCATCGGCACCCTCTGCATCGGCATTCTCCTCATTCTGATCGCGCTGGTACTGGCGGCCGAGACGAAGTCCCTCCTCCTCGGCGAGGCCGCCGGCACCGAGGACGTGGAGAAGATCAAGAACGTGCTCGTCGACGGCGACGTGGTGACCGGCATCATCCACATGCGTACGCTCCACCTCGGCCCCGAGGAACTGCTGGTCGCCGCCAAGATCGCGGTCGAGCACAACGACACGGCCGGCGAGGTCGCCCAGGCCATCAACGCCGCCGAGGCCCGGATCCGCGAGGCGGTCCCGATCGCCCGGGTGATCTATCTGGAGCCGGACATCTACAGCGAGTCGGCCGCCGCGACGGGCACCAACCCCGGCAAGGACCAGGGCGATCCGATCCCCGGCAGCACCACTGAGTCCTGATCCGCCCCGGCTCTCTCCCTGCTCTCTCCCTGATCCCTCGCCGGTCCGAACCTGGGTCCGTACGTGATCACTTCATGATCCCTTCTCCGTTCGGCTGTGGGGCCGTGGGCCGGTCGGTGTAGATTCGTCTGCAGTGCCAGACGTCGCTGCTGATGGCGGTCGGGCGGCCCGCGGTGTGCGGACCGGCCGAGGGAGAGAGGGCCTCCGACGGACTGTGCTGCGGGGGCTCGGGCATTCGTGTGCCCGCCGCCGCAGATCCAGCCGTACGTACCCACCCTCGACCCGATTTACGAGGAGCAGCTCGTTATGACGACTGTCGCCAACCGACAGGACTTCAAGGTCGCCGATCTCTCGCTCGCCGAGTTCGGCCGCAAGGAGATCTCCCTCGCCGAGCACGAGATGCCCGGTCTGATGTCGATCCGCAAGGAGTACGCGGCCACTCAGCCGCTGGCTGGCGCCCGTGTCACCGGCTCCCTGCACATGACGGTGCAGACCGCGGTCCTCATCGAGACCCTGACGGCCCTCGGTGCCGAGGTCCGCTGGGCGTCCTGCAACATCTTCTCCACCCAGGACCACGCCGCGGCCGCCATCGCGGTCGGTCCCGATGGCACGCCCGAGAACCCCCAGGGTGTCCCGGTCTTCGCCTGGAAGGGCGAGACGCTGGAGGAGTACTGGTGGTGCACGGAGCAGGCCCTGACGTGGCCGAACACGCCCACCGGCGGCCCGAACATGATCCTCGACGACGGTGGTGACGCCACCCTCCTGGTGCACAAGGGCGTCGAGTTCGAGAAGGCCGGCGCGGCCCCCGACCCGGCCACCGCGGACAGCGAGGAGTACAGCTACATCCTCCGTCTGCTGAACCGCACCCTCTCCGAGAACCCGCAGAAGTGGACCCGTCTGGCGTCCGAGATCCGCGGTGTCACCGAAGAGACCACCACCGGCGTGCACCGCCTGTACGAGATGCACCGCGACGGCGGCCTCCTCTTCCCGGCGATCAACGTCAATGACGCGGTCACCAAGTCGAAGTTCGACAACAAGTACGGCTGCCGCCACTCCCTGATCGACGGCATCAACCGCGCCACCGACGTCCTCATCGGCGGCAAGGTCGCGGTCGTCTTCGGCTACGGCGACGTCGGCAAGGGCTGCGCGGAGTCGCTGCGCGGCCAGGGCGCCCGCGTGATCATCACGGAGATCGACCCGATCTGCGCCCTCCAGGCGGCGATGGACGGCTACCAGGTCTCGACGCTCGACGATGTCGTCGGTATCGCCGACATCTTCGTGACGACCACGGGCAACAAGGACATCATCATGGCCTCGGACATGGCCAAGATGAAGCACCAGGCGATCGTCGGGAACATCGGTCACTTCGACAACGAGATCGACATGGCCGGTCTCGCCAAGATCGACGGCATCGTCAAGGACGAGGTCAAGCCGCAGGTCCACACCTGGACCTTCCCGGATGGGAAGACGCTCATCGTCCTGTCCGAGGGCCGCCTGCTGAACCTGGGCAACGCGACCGGCCACCCGTCCTTCGTGATGTCCAACTCGTTCGCGGACCAGACGCTGGCCCAGATCGAGCTGTTCACCAAGCCGGAGGAGTACCCGACCGATGTCTACGTGCTCCCCAAGCACCTGGACGAGAAGGTCGCCCGGCTCCACCTCGACGCGCTCGGTGTGAAGCTGACGACGCTCCGTCCGGAGCAGGCCGCCTACATCGGCGTCCAGGTCGAGGGTCCGTACAAGCCCGACCACTACCGCTACTGACACCCTCCGGGGTACGAGCGGTCCGGCTGTACAGCGGATCTACAGCGATACAGCCGGACAGCCGCGTACCTCGGTCCTCAGTAGGCACCTGGCACCCGTAGGTACCTCCGTGGTATCGGACAGGCCCCCGCACCCCCGTGTCGGGGGCCTGTCCCGTGCGTGCGCAGCGAGGAAGAGTGTCAGACGTCGAGGACCCGAAGGACCGGAAAGATCCCATGCCCCGCGGCCGTTATTCGCTCCATGATCCGCACGATCACGCTCCTCTCGGTGAAGAACACTTCCACTGCGCGCCCGGCCCCTCCGGCTGGCGCTATGTCTCTCAGACCACCACCCCCTCCGGCGACCACTCCGGCTCCGTCGATCTGGCCCTCGACGAGCTCGGCCGCCCCATCCGTCTTCAACTCCACGCTGCGAGCTGGCAGATCCGTGGCGCCGCAATCGACGGCGTCACGTGGGTCCGTACCGACCCCACCGGCACCCATGCCACCGAAGGCAATGTCCGTGCCCATTCCTTCACCGGCACCTCCCCCGCGTTCCTCGTCGCGACCGCGCGACTGCTGCGTCTCACCCCCGGCTCCCCCGCGACTCGCGTACGCCTCGTCGCCTTCACGGATCCCGTCCTCGCTCCCCGCACACTCGATCAGTCCTGGGCCCTGGTGAACAGTGAAGCGCACGGCACTGACAACGGACCCCTGACCGTGGACGAGTACCAGGTCAGCGCCCTGGACACGGGAGAACAGCACACGGTTCACCTCGCGGGCGATGTGGTCCTCTCGGCCCCCGGCATCGAGCTCGAAGACCTGGAATCCCCGCCGTCCGTCCTGCCCTGACGCGTGCCCTGGCGCACGCCCTGCCCGATGCCTCCTATGCCGGCGGGGCGAACCCGGTGGCCGGGGGCGATCCGGCTTCGGACGGTGCGGGCGCGGGGGACGGCGCCGGTGCGGGAGCCGGGGCCCGGAAAGGGGCCGGAGCGGAGGCCTGGGCCGGGACCGGAAACGCGACCGGGGCGGGGGTCGGGGCCTGGGCGGGAACAGGCGCCGGGCCGAAGGAGGCGCCGAAGGCCCGTCGGGCGTCCCGGGCCTGCCTCTCATGCACGACGGCGGCCAGATAAGCGCCCGCAGGGATCCCCTGCGGCGCGGGCGTCCCGGTCCGCGCCGCCAGATCACCCGCGAGCCGCTCGGCCATCGACCGGCCCACCCCGGCGTCGAGCTGCCCCATCCGCGTCAGGTACTGGCGTATCGCGAGCCACAGATCATCGGGCACGGCGGACAGATCCAGCTCCGTGAACCGTCCCGCGAGCCACGGTGGGGGCGGCGGGACCATGGCCGAGTGCGTCACAGGCACCCGCTCCCGTACGACCAGGGTCCCCGCGAAGACGTCCCCGATCCGTCGGCCCCGCGGCGAGACCAGCGACGCGATGCAGGCGATGACCCCGAACGACAGCAGGATCTCCACGACCCCGAACGCCCCGCGCACGAGCGCCTGCCGGAACCGGATGGGCCCGCCGTCGTCCCGCACCACGCGCAGTCCACACGCCAGCTTTCCCAGCGAGCGTCCATGGCTGAGGGTCTCCACGGCGATCGGACCGCCCACCAGGACCAGCAGAAACGCGGCGACGGACAGGGCCATGACCGCCGCCTCGTCCAGGGAGCCCGTCGCCAGCGCGATTCCGACCGACACCAGCAGATAGGTCGTCCAGGCGACCACCAGGTCGATCGCGAGTGCCAGCGCCCGGCTCGGCAGCCTCGCGGGGCGCAGCCCGAGTACTACCGCGTCGCCCGTCACAAGCTCATTCACCGGTGCCCCACCCATCGCCGGACCTTCTCTGCCCCTGAAGTCCTCAGTCTGCCAAGCTGGCCCGCAGCGCGTCGCGGCAGTGGCAGCAGTGGCAGTGGCAGCGGTGCGCTGGCCGTGCAGTAGTACGGACCGTACGCACCCAGTGCCTGGAGCAGCAGCGACCATGGACCTCGATGTCTTCGTGACAGCCCACCGCGCCGAGTGGGACCGCCTGGATCATCTCCTGCACCGCGGGCGCCGCCTCACCGGAGCGGAGGCCGACGAACTCGTCGCCCTCTACCAGCGCACGGCCACCCATCTCTCGCTGATCCAGTCCACCGCCCCTGACCCGGCGCTCACCACGCGCCTCACCCAGCTCGTGGCCCGAACCCGTGCCACGGTCACCGGAGCCCGCCGGGCCACCTGGCGCGACGCCACCCGCTTCTTGACGGCCGGCTTTCCCGCGGCTGTCTACCGCTCCCGGCGCTGGTGGATCCCGACGGCGATCCTCTCCACCCTCCTGGCCGCTGTTATCGGCTGGTGGATCGGAGCCCACCCCGAGGTCCAGTCGGCGATCGGGGCCCCGGACGAACTGCTCCGGATGACCCGGCCCGGCGGTGAGTACGAGACGTACTACTCAAGCCATCCGGCGGCGTCCTTCGCGGCTCAGGTCTGGACGAACAACGCACAGGCAGCCGCCATGTGCCTCGTCCTGGGCGCTTTTCTCTGCCTCCCGGTCATCTGGATCCTCTTCGTCAACGTGCTCAACCTGGGAGTCGGCATCGGCCTGATGTCCTCGGCCGGCCGCGTCGACATCTTCCTGGGGCTGATCCTCCCGCACGGCCTGCTCGAACTGACAGCGGTCTTCGTCGCCGCCGGCACGGGACTCCGACTCGGATGGACACTGATCGACCCGGGACCGTACAGCCGCCGTACCGCCATGGCCCAGCAGGGCCGCGCCGCGCTCGGCATGGCCATCGGCCTGGCACTCGTCCTCTTCGTGTCAGGCCTGATAGAGGGCTTCGTGACCCCGTCCGGCCTGCCTACATGGGCGCGGATCGCCATCGGGGTAGCCGCTGAGGTGGCCTTCCTCTGCTACGTCCACATCCTCGGCGGACGGGCCGTACGGGCGGGCAAGACGGGAGACGTGGACGCCGCGGACCGCAGCGCCGAACTCCCGGTAGCGGCCTGATGTGCGTATCGCGCCCGACACCTGTTAGTCTCCTCTTCGCCCCACAATGACCGTTGACACGGTTGACGCGGGGAGGTAGATTTGAACGGTTGCCTCGAAGCAGGACATGCTTCGAGAGCGGTTGATCATTTCTATGCGGCTCACAGTGGGAATCGAATTTCCATGGGGCCCGGATTCGACATCCAGATCACCAGGGCTCGATGAATCGGTCCGAATGTTTCTGATAAAGTCGGGTCAGCCGAAAGGCAAAGGCCAAACCGAAGGTCATCGGAATTCATGAAGCAGAACAAGCCGAATGAATCTGATAGAGTCGGAATCGCCGGAAAGGGAAACGCGAAAGCGGAAATCTGGAAGGCGGCCCCGCTCCGACGGGGAATCGGACACGGAAGAGTCT